>JAJYMF010000104.1 GCA_021787175.1 Pseudomonadota bacterium
GTGACGGAAATGCCGCGCTCCTTCTCCAGTGCCATCCAGTCCGAGGTCGCATGCCGCGCCGCCTTGCGGCTCTTGACCGAACCGGCCATCTGGATCGCGCCGCCGAACAGCAGCAGCTTCTCGGTCAGCGTGGTCTTGCCGGCGTCCGGGTGCGAAATGATCGCGAAGGTGCGCCGGCGGCGGATTTCGGTCAGGTGATCGGGCATAGGGTGCAGCCGCGGGTGCGGCCGGGAACGGGAAGGCGATGCGCGATTATACGGGGCCAGCGCATTCGGCTGCCGCCGTCGGTGGCGGTCCGTCACGGGTCCCCGCGGACCGAAAGACCCTTCGCTGCGCTCAGGGTGACAACGAAGTTGTCACCCCTTGGGGACTTCCCCGCTGGACTTCCTTCGGTCGTCCCGAAAAGGACTTCCTCCGATCGCGTTGGTCGTCCTGAGGGCGCAGCCCGAAGGACCTTCCGCACGTGAGCCGTCCCGTGTGCCGAAGCGCGGTAGCCCGAAAGGCCCTTCGCTTCGCTCAGGGTGACAAAAGGGATGTCATCCTGAGGGCGCAGCCCGAAGGATCTGGACGGCAACAGACGCAGGATGAACAGGCCGTCGGCACCATACATCCATGCGTCGGTGCCTCCGGCCACTCCATCCCTGACGCGGCGTTCGTGGGCGCAAAGGCGCCCACTCACCCCTCTCAGCGCTCGGGATGACTACTGCGTGGCCTTCCAGGCCCTTCGCTGCGCTCAGGGCGACAACTTCGGTGTCATTGAAAAAGATGTATAAACGTCTATACGTCTATTGACGATTCGGAAATGCGCGGTTAGAGTGTGCCGCATTGCTCATCGAGACCGGCTGAGGGACAGGCCCTTTGAAGCCGGGGCAACCCGCGCGACGCGATCGCGCACGGTGCCAACTCCTGCGGGGATGCATGCATCCGCCGAAAGATGAGCGCGACTGCCCGGCCGCGACCGGGCAGCGCGCCCGCCATCGGTTCCCCGCAGTGCATGGGCCCCGCCGGAGAGCCGTCATGTCGCTGCTTGCCGCACCCGCCCTTCCGCTGCTCGATGCCGTCGCATGCGAGCCGACGCTCGCGGCCGTATCTGCCGCGGCCACGACCGCTACCGCCAGCGTCAGCGAGGGCGAAACCCCGATCCGGCTGCAGCCACGCCACGGCGCCGCCGCGCGTGACGTGCGCCTGCGCTGGCGCCTGCATGGAGCTGCCGGTGCGCCGCTGCTGGCGGTACTGGGCGGCATCTCGGCCGATCGCCGCGTCACGGGCGATGCCGATGCACCCGGCTGGTGGGACTCGCTGTGCGGTGCTGGCCGGGCGATCGATCCCGCACGGCAGCGCATCCTCGGCATCGACTGGCTGGACGCGTGCGATCTCGGTACGCCCGCGGTCGACAGTGCCGACCAGGCCGACGCCCTGGCCGCTCTGCTGGACACGCTGGCATTGCCGCGGCTGCACGCGCTGGTGGGGTCTTCCTATGGTGCGATGGTCGGTCTGGCTTTCGCGGCGCGGCATCCGCAGCGCCTGCAACGCCTGATCGCCATCGCCGGTGCCCATCGCGCCCATCCGCAGGCCGCGGCGCTGCGCGCGGTGCAGCGGTCCGTCGTGCGCTTCGGCATCGCGCGGGGTGGACCCGAGCAGGCCGTCGCGCTGGCGCGGCAACTGGCGATGATCGGCTACCGCAGCCCGCGCGAGCTGGCCAGGCGCTTTACCGCGCCGGCCACGCTGCTGGAGGGCCGCGTGCACGTCGCCGCGGAGGGTTGGCTGCAGGCCGCAGGTGCGCGCTTTGCGCAGCGCTTCGATGCCGAGCGTTTCCTCAGCCTGTCCGAGTCGATCGACCTGCATGCCGTCGATCCCGCCGCGGTGCGTGTGCCGGCCGCGCTGATCGGCTTTTCCACTGACCAGCTGGTGCCGCTGTCCGACCTCTGCGCGCTGCAGCGCGAACTGGGCGCGACCTGCGAGTTGCACGTGCTCGATTCCGACTACGGCCATGACGCCTTTCTCAAGGAAGCCGTGGCGCTGGGCGCGCTGCTGCGCCGCTGTCTCGCGAGCTGTGGAGGTTGAGATGAGCGATTTCGAACTGGCGACCCGCGCCGCGCGTGCCGGGCTGGAACGCGATACCCAGCACGGCGCCGTGGTGCCGCCGATCCATCTTTCCAGCACGTTCAGTTTCGCCGGGTTCGCACAAAAGCGGGCCTACGACTACACCCGCAGCGGCAATCCCACGCGCGACCTGCTGGCCGGCGCACTGGCCGAACTGGAGGAGGGCGCCGGCGCCGTGGTGACGGCCAGCGGCATGGCCGCCATCACGCTGGTGCTGGAGACCCTGCCCATCGGTGCGCGCGTGCTCGCGGCGCACGATTGCTACGGCGGCACCTGGCGCCTGCTCGATGCCTGGTCGCGCTCGGGCCGGTTGCTGGTGCAATTCGCCGATCTGACCGACGCCCGCGCGCTGGCCGCGGGCCTCGCCGACCAACCGGCGCTGGTGTGGATCGAGACGCCGTCCAACCCGCTGCTGCGCATCACCGACATTCGCCACGTCGCCCAGGCCGCGCGCGCCATCGGCGCGGAGGTCGTGGTCGACAACACCTTCCTCTCGCCGGCGCTGCAGCAGCCGCTGAAGCTGGGCGCCGATCTGGTGGTGCACTCGACCACCAAGTACCTCAACGGCCACAGCGACGTGGTCGGCGGCGCGGTGGTGGCGCGCACGCCCGAGCGCGCGCAGCAGCTGGCGTGGTGGGCCAATTGCCTGGGCTTGACCGGCGCACCCTTCGACAGCTGGCTGACCCTGCGCGGCCTGCGCACGCTCGGCGCCCGCATGCGCGTGCACCAGGAAAACGCGGCCCGGATCGCCGAACTGCTGGCTGCGCATCCGGCGGTGGCCGCGCTGCATTACCCGGGGCTGACCACGCATCCGGGTCACGCACTGGCGGCGCGCCAGCAGCGCGGCTTTGGCGCCATGCTCAGCTTCGAACTGCGCGGTGGCGAGCCCGCCATCCGCGCCCTGCTCGACGGCCTGAGCTGCTATTCGCTGGCCGAATCGCTGGGCGGCGTCGAGAGCCTGATCGCGCATCCCGCGACGATGACGCACGCTGCGATGACGCCCGAGGCGCGCCGCGCGGCCGGCATCGCCGATGGTCTGCTGCGGCTGTCGATCGGCATCGAGGACAGCGATGACCTGACCCGCGATCTCGCCGCGGGCCTGGCACGCGCCGAGGCCGCTACCGCGCGCAGCGCGAGCGCCTGCACGGTACCGGCATGAGCACGGTGCTGGCCGAACGCGTCGTCGCGCCACCGCCGCTTGCACCCCGCTGTGCCGTGGTGCTGCTGGGCACCGGCGTGGTCGGCGGGGCCTTCCTCAAATTGCTCGACACGCCTGCGGCGGCATCGCTGCGCCTGGTCGGCGCGGCCAACTCGCGCCGGCAGCAGATCAACCCGGCGCGCCTCGCCGATCGCAGCCTGCGCGAGCGGCTGAAGACCGAAGGCGACGCCCGCGACGACGCTGCCCTGCTGGCCGCACTCGCTGCCAGCGACGCGGTGCGCAAGGTGATCATCGACGCCACCGCCAGCGCGGCACTGGCGGCGCGCCATCCCGAATGGCTGGCGCGCGGCCATCACGTCGTCACCGCCAGCAAGGCGCCGGCAGGTGGCGATCTGGCCGACTGGCGTGCCCTGCAGGGCGCCCTCGCGCGCGGTGGGCGCTACGGCGATTCGGCCACCGTCGGCGCCGGCCTGCCGGTGCTGGCCACGCTGCGCCGCCTGCGCGCCTGCGGCGACCGTCTGCTCGCGCTGGAGGGCGTATTCTCCGGATCGCTGTCGTGGCTGTTCAACCAGTACGACGGCACGCGCCCGTTCTCGGCGCTGCTGCGCGAGGCGCGCGAACGCGGCTACACCGAGCCCGACCCGCGCGCGGACCTGTCCGGCGAGGACGTCGCGCGCAAGCTGCTGATCCTCGCCCGCAACGCCGGCTTCGCGCTCGATCGCAACGCCGTGGACGTGGCAAGCCTGGTGCCCGAGTCGCTGCGCATGCTGGATGCCGAGGCCTTTCTCGATCGGCTGGAGGCCCTCGACGCCCCGCTGGCCGCGCGTCATGCCGAAGCGGCCGCACGCGGACGCGTGCTGCGCCATCTCGCGCGCCTCGACCGCCACGGCCGCGCCCGCGTCGGGCTGGTCGCCGTGCCGGCGGAACACCCCGCCGCGCGCCTGCGCGACACCGACAACCTGTTCGCCCTCACCACCACCCGCTACCGCGCGCAGCCGCTGGTGATCCAGGGCCCGGGCGCCGGCCCCGAGGTCACCGCGCAGGCGCTGCTGGGGGATGTGCTGGCGCTGGGGTGAGGAGTGGGGTGATTAGCGTGAGCGGCACTTGCGTCATGCATACATGATATGCATAGTGCGTCCATGGAGTTCGAGTTCGATTCGCGCAAGGCTGCGGCCAACCTGGAAAAGCATCGCGTGTCGTTCGACGAGGCGATGACGGCGCTGCTTGATCCGCAGGCGCTCGCGGGCGAGGACCGGATGCTCAAGGTGAATCGCGCCGGGTGCTCATTGGCCTCAGTTCGGAAGCGAACCTGCTGACCGTGGTCTATACCCTGCGTGGCGACAACGTGCGTCTGATTTCGGCCAGACGAGCCACTTCTCAAGAGGTACGAAACTATGCGCGATGAGTACGATTTTTCCAAGGCGAAGCGCGCCAAGGACGTACCGCACCTGGCCAAGCTGCAGAAGGCCATGCGCGGCAAGACTCGCATCACCATCATGCTCGATGACGACGTGATCGAGGCCTTCCGCAAGCGCGCCGAGGCGGCCGGCAACGGCTACCAGACCGAGATCAACCGCGTGCTGCGCGAGTACCTCGCGGGCGGCACGCTCACGCTGGAAGCCTTGCGGCGCGTGATTCGCGAGGAGCTGCGGGCGGCGTGAGGGCGGGTACTGCGGAGGCAGGAGCGGATTTTCGGTCTCACCGACCCGTAATCCGCTCCGCCTCTTCCTCATCCGGCGGCACCAGCGGTTCGAGCGGATGTTCGCGTGCCTCGAGCTGGGCGGCTTCGACCGAGGGCGTGCGCCATCCGGAGCGGACACCCCACAGGTAGAACACCAGGCCGATCACGGCGACGGTGACCAGATCCCAGCCGTAGGGCAGGTAGCCCTTGCCGCCGAACGCGGTGCTGCCCAGCCAGGAGACCGCGGCCAGCGTGGGCAGGTAGCACACCAGCCACCACGCGCCCTTGAGCTGGCGGCCGAAGTCGTGCCAGCCGGCTTTGGCCTGGTAGTGGAAATACACCGGCAGCGCCACGACCATCAGCAGGATGATCTCGCCGGTCAGCGGCCACTTGGCCCAGTACAGCAGCTCGGTGGACATGATGAAGGCGATGCCGGCCAGCCACGGCAGACCGGCGAGGCGCAGCGGGCGGTGCAGCTCGGGCGCGGTGCGACGCAGGGTCATCACGCTGACCGGGCCGGTGAGGTAGGAGATGATCGTCGCCACTGAGATCACCGCCGCCAGCGTGCCCCAGCCGCGGAAGAAGAACAGGAACAGATAGGACACGACGAGGTTGAGCCACATCGCCGGGCGCGGCACGCCCCACTTCGGATGCAGGCGGCCGAACACCTTCGGCAGCGTGCCGTTGCGCTCCATGCCGTAGATCATCCGCGCGGTGGTCGCGGTGTAGGTGATGCCGGTGCCGCTGGGGCTGATGAAGGCATCGGCGTAGAGCAGGATCGCCAGCCAGTTGAGGTTGACGATGATCGCCAGTTCGGCGAACGGCGAGCGGAAGTCGATGCCGTGCCAACCGGCCTTGGCCAGCATCGCCGGCGGCACCGCGCCGAGGTAGGCCACCTGCAGGATCACGTAGACCACGGTCGCCAGCGCGATCGACCCGAGGATCGCGAAGGGAATGCTCTTGCCCGGATCGCGCGCCTCGCCGGCCAGGTTCACCGGACTCTGGAAGCCGTTGAAGCTGAACACGATGCCGGCGGTGGCGACCGCCGTCAGCACCGCGGCGAAGTCCAGCGCATGCGTGCCGCCATGCACGCCGACCGCGAAGTTGCCGCGATGGAAACCGCTGGCGATCAGGGCGATGCCGGTCGCGGCCGGCACCACCAGCTTGATCACCGTGATCGCGCTGTTGGAGCGCGCAAAGAGCTTCACGCTCCAGAAGTTGATCAGGAAGTACACGATCACCAGCGCCGCGGCGATGATCAGACCCGGCGGCGTCAGCTCCTTGCCGACGTACAGCGCCTGCGCCCAGGCGTAGGGCCACGAGGCCATGTACTGCACCGAGGCCTCGGCCTCGACCGGGATCACCGAGACGATCGCGATCCAGTTGGCCCAGGCGGCGATGAAACCCACCAGTGAGCCGTGCGAGTAGTGGCCGTAGCGCACCATGCCGCCGGACTCGGGAAACATCGAGCCCAGTTCGGCATAGGTCAGCGCGATGGTGGTGATGATCGCCGCGCCCAGTACCCACGCCCAGACCGCGCCGGGGCCGGCCAGCCCGGCCGCGCGCCAGGCGCCGAACAGCCAGCCCGAGCCGATGATCGAGCCTAGTCCGGTGAACATCAGCGCCCAGGGGCCGACCTCGCGGCGCATCGGAATGGCAGCGGAAGCGTGGGGTTGCGACATGCGCTACTCCTGCGGGCGACGGGCGTCGCCGGTCATGGCACGGATCGAACGGGATCCCCGAATCACGCGGTGCGCGGCAAAGGCCTGGTCACGGCATGACGCCCGGATTGTCGCAGCCGCGAGCGGCGCTGTCAGCACGCGGTGCCTGCCGCCCTGCCGTGGCTCTCAGTCTTCAAGCGACAGATCGCCCTGCGCATGCGTCGTCAATGCGGCACGTGCCCGCGAGAACGACAGCAACTCGCTCATGCGCGCGCCTTTCTGCTGCCAGTCGTGGAACAGGGACTCGCCGACCAAGGCGTAATGCCACGCGCGTTCACCGCGCAGATCGGGGGCCAGCGCATTGATCCGTTCGCACCAGGTCACTGCGGCCTTCAGTTTGCGCTGCACATTGGGGTGCGTGACCTGTTGCTGCGCCTTGGTTTCGACGAGGTAGATGCCGTCACCCGTGCGCACGATGAAATCGGGTATGTACAACGCCGGCAGGCCGTCATCCCTGACATAGCGAAGCCGTACGAAGTCGTGGCGGTTCTCGCTGATCTTGCAGAATGCCTCCACGCTGGCGTCCGCCTGTGCCCGTTCGATGAACGCACGTTCCAGCCCGCCGCTGCGCGTGGGGTAGGGCAGGCGTTCGTAGATGCACTTGGACACTTCCACAGATGCACTCTTGCGCACCATCAGCCGGGGCACTTCCGATAGCCGGCGATGGAGAACCTCGGTGGAACCGGTCGTGCTGCGCTCCTCGGCGCGGACCAGCGCCAGTCCGAAGATGCGCACGATGTGCTCCACCACCGGCTGCAGCAGAAGCAGGCGCCAGCCCTCGTCTGCGAAGGGTTCGAATGTTTCGGCGAACAGCCGCTCGCGGATGTAATCGTCCAGCGCCGTCGCCAGCGCGACCGTATTCATCTGCAAGTAGGGCGTGGCCAGATGGTCGGCGATGCGGTTGCCCGTGGGCAGCGGCTGGCTCAGCGCCTGGCCGATGCGCCGCGTCAGTCGCGACAGCAGCTCGTTGTAGCCGCTGACATTCATCGCCACGCCGTCGACACGGTAATCGCCGAACAGGGTGCTGCTCTGCAGGTCCTGGGAGGTGAAGGTGTCGCCCTTGCCCAGCAGATCGGCCAGCTTCGCGCGGCTCATCGCCGCGAACGGCGGCAGTGCGGCGATGTCGATCGGCAGGTGTTCGATGTTCTCGTCCGCCTCGCGCAGGATGAACGGGATGGCGAAGTCGTACTTTTCATAGTCATCGCGCAGTTCGGCGGCGATCAGGTCGCCGATACTGCTGCCCTCGTCATCATCGCCGGTGCTGCCGACCAGGCCTTCGTGCATCAGTTCATCGTAGAAACTCTGGAACGCCGGATGCTCGACGATCGAGAGGATGTCGATCAGGCTGCCCGGCTCCTCGCCGCGGTTGATCCGTTCGCGGTTCTCGCGCTTGAGGTCGGCGTATTCCGGATCGCGCCACATCAGCCGCAGGCCGCGGCCGATGGTCTGCTCCAGCAGAATCTGCGCCTGGCTGGAACGCAGCGGCACGATCACGCAGATGTTGTTGACATCGAAACCCTCGCGCAGCATCAGCACGCTGACGATCACCCGCGGCTGCGCATGTTTGTCGACGTTGAACAGGCGCTGCCGCAGCGGCGCCCAGTCCTTCTCGCCCAGTTCCGCTTTTTTGCCGGAATCGACGGTCAGCACGTCGGCTTCGTGCAGGCCTTCGTCGAGCAGGAATTCCGTCACCAGCGGCGATACCGTGGTGTCCTCGCACACCACCAGCATCTTCGGGTGGCGGGTGGCGTCGATGCGGGCGAAATCCGCCTCCAGCTTGCACAGCTTCTGCAGGCCGGCACGCAGCATCACGCGCTGGCCTTCGGAGAGCCGCACATTGCCGTCGTCGTCGCGCTCGGCCTTGAACTCCAGCGGCAGCGCGCCAAGTTCCTTGCGCTTGTCCAGTACCAGCGATTTCACCAGCCCGAGGCGCATCGCCGCCTTCAGGTCGAAGTCCACCACGATGTGCGGAAAGTAGATCTTGCGCCGGTTCCTGCCGCCGCCGGCGTCGTTGTAGGGCGTGGCGGAGAAATCCACCTGCACGAAGCCCCGGCCCTTGCCTTCGGCGATGATCGACAGGCTCTTCTGCCATTCGACCTCACTGGTCTCGCCTTCCTTTTTCAGTTCGTGGATGTGGTGCGCTTCGTCGTTGAACACCATCAGGTCGGGCAGATCGGCGAGATAGGACAGCATGTTGCCGCGCGCCCAGCGGCGGTCGAGCACGTCGAGGCTGTTGCCGGCGGCGCGCCCCGGCGTCAGCGGCAGCACGTTGTAGGCCACCGCGGCGGCATCGGCGACCATGCCGGGCGCGGCGATCTGTTCGGCACCCTCCGGTGCGGCCTCTTCTTCGGCCTCGCTGAGCAGGTGCCAGTTGGTGATCGCGATCATGCCGTTGCCGGTGGCTTTCAGGCCGATCTCCTGTTTCATGCACACGTTGCCGCGCACGAATTGCGCCACGCGCTCGCGCCGCGCCGGCGGTGTGAACAGCGCGCCGTAGCTGGCGATGTCGGAGCTGGCGAAGTCGCGGCTCTTGTCCTCGCATTCCTTGCCGAGGAACGCATCGAGCAGGCGCTCGTACACGATCAGCCCCGGTGCCACGATCAGGAAGCGGCGGGTGAAACGCGG
>JAJYMF010000245.1 GCA_021787175.1 Pseudomonadota bacterium
TGCCGGCGCATGCCGGCTATGCGCAGGCCGAGTGCGTCGCGGTTGAAACGCATGACGGCCGCATCGATCTGGATGCCGTGCTGGCCCTGCTGGCCGCGCGCGGCTGCAACGAAGTGCAGGTCGAGGTGGGGCCGGCGCTGGCGGGTGCGCTGTTCGCGGCCGGCCGGGTCGATGAGTTGCTGCTGTACATCGCGCCGCGCCTGCTGGGCGACAGCGCGCGTGCGCTGCTGGCACTGCCGCCGTTGATGGAAATGGCGTCGTCGCCCGTGCTGCGCGTGATCGACCAGCGCGCGATCGGCGATGACCTGCGCCTGCTGTTGCGTCCACGCTGAGGAAATCCGCATGTTCACCGGCATCATCCAGTCCGTCGGCCGCATCGTTCGTCTCGAACCGCGCGGCGGCGACGTGCGACTGCAGGTGGATGCGGGGGCACTGGATCTTGCGGATGTCGCCCTCGGCGACAGCATCGCGGTGGCAGGCGTGTGCCTGACCGCGATCGCGCTCGATGCCGGCCGCTTCGCCGCCGATGTGTCGCTGGAAACGCTGGCGCACACCACGCTGGGCGATCTCGAGCCCGGCGATGCCGTCAATCTGGAGAAAGCGCTGCGGCTGGCCGACCGTCTGGGCGGACATCTGGTCTCGGGCCATGTCGATGGCGTCGGCCGGGTGGTTTCGGTGCATCCCGATGCGCGCTCGCAGCGCTGGGTGTTCGCGGCGCCGGCGGCGATCGCGCGCTATATCGCCGCCAAGGGCTCGATCTGCGTCGACGGCACCAGCCTCACCGTCAACGAGGTGGAGGACGCGCAGTTCGGCGTCAACCTGATTCCGCACACGATCGCGCAGACCACGTTCGCGGCGCGGCGGCCCGGTGACGCGGTCAATCTCGAAGTGGACCTGATCGCACGCTATGTCGAGCGGATGCTGGCTGCCGGTAGCCGGTAGCTAGCCGGGAGCCGGGAGCTGCAGTTGCGGTCGCACGGATGCGGCGCAACGGAACCGGGGAGGCCGCTACGACCGATCCGGCGACAGGTGTTTATCCCGGATTGCGGGGCTTGCGCCCCTTCATCCGGGCTACGTTGCTAAGCTTCCCGGCTCCCGGCTCCCGGCTCCCGGCTCCCGGCTCCCGGCTCCCGGCTCCCGGCTCCCGGCCCACGACCCCCCACACCCATGTCCTTCGACTCCATCCCCGATCTCCTCGACGACATCCGCGCCGGCCGCATGGTCGTGATCCTCGACGACGAGGATCGCGAGAACGAGGGCGACCTGATCATGGCCGCGGAGAAGGCGCGCCCCGAGGACATCAACTTCATGGCGCGCGAGGCGCGCGGGCTGATCTGTCTGGCGTTGACCGAGCAGCGCTGCCGGCAGTTGGGCCTGAAGCCCATGGTCAGCGACAACACCTCGCCGCACCACACCAACTTCACGGTGTCGATCGAGGCCGCCGAGGGCGTGACCACCGGCATCTCGGCCTACGACCGTGCGCACACGGTGCGTACTGCTGTCCGTCCGGACGCGCGGCCGGAGCATCTGACCCAGCCCGGCCACATCTTTCCGCTGACCGCGCAGCCCGGCGGCGTGCTGACCCGCGCCGGCCACACCGAGGCGGCCAGCGATCTCGCCGGACTGGCCGGCCTGGAGCCGGCCGGCGTGCTGGTCGAGATCCTGCACGAGGACGGCAGCATGGCGCGGCGTCCGGATCTCGAGGTCTTCGCACGCAAGCACGGCCTGCGCATCGGCACTGTCGCCGACCTGATCCGTCATCGCCTGCAGACCGAGCAGACCGTGCAGCGTGTGCACGAGGAAGGCGTCGCCACCGAGTTCGGCGCCTTCCGGCTGATCGTCTACCGCGATGTCCTCAGGCGCTGCCTGCACTTCGCCCTGGTGCGCGGCCGCGTCGACGACGGCGCGCCGGTGCTGACCCGCGTGCATGTGCGCAACACCCTGTCCGACGTGCTGCACCTGCAGCGCGAGGATCTCGGCCTGACCGTGACCGCGGCACTGCGCCGGGTCGCCGCCGAAGGCCGCGGCGTGGTCGTGGTGCTGGCCGGCGAGGACAGCGGTGAGACCCTGCTGGAAAGGCTGGCGCGCAGGCCGGCGGCCGACGACAAGGCGGCATCACAGCAGCAGTGGCGCCAGCTCGGGCAGGGCGCGCAGATCCTCGCCGACCTCGGCGCACGCCGGCTGACCGTGCTGGGTACGCCGCGGCGATTGGTCGGTCTGGCCGGCTTCGGCCTGGAAGTGGTCGGCCACGTCGAGCATCCCGACCCGCCGGGCTGACCCTGCCTCGCGCGCCCGGCGCGCCCGTCGAGCCACTACACTTGCACGCCCCATCCTGATCAGCGAGAGCGCCTGTCGTGTCCGAGAAACGTCCCGCGGCCGTACCCGAGGTCGTTTCGCCCGCAGGCGCGCGCTACGCCGTGATCGCCAGCCGCTGGAACGCTCCGATCGTCGAGGCGCTGGTCGCGGGCGCGCGACGCGCCTTCGCCGCGCACGGCGTACCCGACACCGCGGTGGACATCTGGCGCGTTCCCGGCGCCTGGGAGCTGCCGGTGCTGGCGGCGCGCCTGGCCGGTGAGGGTCGTCATGCCGCGATCGTCGCCCTGGGCTGCGTGGTGCGTGGGGATACCCGGCACTACGAGCAGGTCGCCGACGGCTGCGCCGAGGGCCTGATGCGGGTGGCGGTGGACATGCGTCTGCCGGTGCTCAACGGCGTGCTGGCGGTGGAGCGCGAGGCCGACGCCGTGGCCCGCGCCGGCGGTGCCCACGGCAACAAGGGCGAGGAGGCCGCGCTGGCGGCGATCGCGATGGCCGCACTCTGGAGCTCGCCGTGAATCCGCACGCCCGCAACGATGGCCTTGATCTCGCCGCCCGTTCGCGCGCGCGCCGGCGCGCGGTGCAGGCGCTCTACGCCTGGCAGGTCGGCGGCAACCGCATGCCCGCGGTGATCGACGAGTTCCGCCACGAGCAGGACATGGAAATCGCCGACATCGCCTACTTCGAGGACCTACTGCGCGGCGTCGAGAGCCACTGCGCCGCGCTCGACGAGGGCCTGCTGCCGTTCCTCGACCGCGGCATCGCCGAGGTCGATCCGATCGAGCGCGCCGTGCTGCGGCTGGCCGCGTACGAACTGCGCCATCGTCCGGATGTGCCGTACCGGGTGGTGATCAACGAGGCGATCGAGGTCAGCAAGCGTTTCGGCGCCGAGCACGGCCACACCTATGTCAACGGCGTGCTCGACAAGCTGGCCGCGCGCTGGCGCGAGGCCGAGTACCGCGCCGCCGGGCGCTGAGCGCGGCGCGACCCGCAGGGGAGGCGCGATGGGCGAGTTCGATCTGATCGAGGCGATCCGCGCGCGCACCGCGCTGCGCCGCGACGACGTGCGTCTCGGCATCGGTGACGACGCCGCGCTGCTGGCGCCGCCGCCCGGCCATCTGCTGGCGTCGAGCATCGACACGCTGGTCGAGGGCGTGCACTTTCCCGTCGGTACCGCGCCCGAGGATCTCGGCTGGAAGGCGCTGGCGGTCAATCTGTCCGATCTCGCCGCGATGGGCGCCACCCCGGCCTGGGCGCTGCTGGCGCTGACATTGCCGGCCGCCGATGCGCGTTTTGTCGAGCGCTTTGCCGACGGTTTCGCCGAGCTGGCGCGCATGCACTCGCTGGCGTTGGTCGGCGGCGACACCACCCAGGGGCCGCTCAGCATCAGCGTGGCCGTGCACGGTTTCGTGCCGGCCGCCGCCGCGCTGACCCGTGCCGGCGCGCGTGCCGGCGATCTGCTGCTGGTCACCGGCACCCTGGGCGATGCCGCAGCCGGGCTGGCCTGCCTGGATCGCCAGCACGTGCGCGCCGATGCCCTGCTGGCCGCGCCCAGCGGCACCCGCGAGGCGCTGTTGGCCAGGCTCAACCGGCCGACGCCGCGCGTGGCCGCCGGGCAGGCGCTGCGCGGAGTCGCCAGCGCCTGCATCGACGTCTCCGACGGCCTGCTGGCCGATCTCGGCCATCTGTGCACGGCCGGCGGCGTCGGCGCCGAGATCGACGCCGCGACGCTGCCGCTGTCGTCGGCGTTGCTGACCCTGTTCGACGACGACGCGCGCACGGGTTTTGCGCTGGCCGGCGGCGACGACTACGAGCTGTGCTTCAGCGTGGCGCCCGAGCGCGCCGCTGCGGTGACCGCCGACCTTGCGCGGCTGGGCTGCGGCGTCACCCGCATCGGCCGCATCGTCGCCGCGTCGGGCGTGCGTGTGCGGGGCGCCGACGGCCGCGAGCTGGCGCCGCCGCGGCGCGGTTACGAGCACTTCGCGCGATGAACGCAGGCCTCGATGCCGCGCAGCGCCGCAGCCTGCTGGCGCACGTCGACGGCTGGATCGCGCTCGGCTTCGGCAGCGGGCTGGTGCCGCGCGCGCCGGGCACCGCCGGCTCGCTGGCGGCGCTGCTGCCGTGGCTGGCGCTGCGCCTGCTGCCGTGGCCGCAGTACCTTGCCGCGCTGATGCTGGCGTTTGCGCTGGGCGTCTGGGCCTGCGAGCGCGCCGGCCGACGCATCGGCCTGCACGATCCCGGCGCGTTCGTGTTCGACGAATTCGTCGGCCAGTGGATCGCGCTGATCCCGGCGCTGCTGGCGCCGTGGTGGGCGGTGGCGGCGGGGTTCGTGCTGTTTCGCCTGTTCGACATCGTCAAGCCGTGGCCGGTGCGCTGGGCCGATCGCCGCGTCGGCGGCGGCCTCGGCGTGATGCTCGACGACGTACTTGCCGGCGCGCTGGCCGCACTCGCGCTTGCGCTGCTGCTTGCAGTGTATGGACGTCTTTACGGATGAACAGCCGCGTACACAGAGCCCGATTCCGGGTTAGCGCTGACGTCCTGCGATCCCGAACGACGGGTCATCCCGAATGACCTGTCATCCTGAACGAAGTGAAGGATCTGCCCGCGCAACGGCACGGCACCCCAGCACCGCGGTGAGGGGGATCCTTCGGGTGACAAGATCCTTCGGGCCGCGCCCTCAGGATGACAAGCAAAAAGGCTGACGAGCCGAGAGGCGGACGAGCCGAGAAGCCGCCGAGCCGAGAGGTAGGCATTTTCCTAAGTTGCCGTGCACCCCGTTGTCATCCTGAGCGCAGCGAAGGATCTGATGTGCGCCGCCATCGGTGGGCGAGATCCTCCGGGCTGCGCCCTCAGCAACTCAGTTGTCACCCTGAGCGCGAGCGAAGGCTCTGGCCTCAGTGCGACGGCGCAGTCAGCGCCGGCACTGTCGCCGTCGGCTTGTCATAGCGGCGCTGCGCGGGGCGCACCTGCGGCGGCTCGATGGAGCACGCCAGGTGCGGATAGCAGCCGGTGATCGCCCGCTCCATGCGCGCTTCCCACTGCGCACGCGAACGATCACTCCAGCTCGCGCGCAGGCGCGCGTTTGGCAGCACCGGCGACGCCAGCATCGCGGCTCGCAAATAGTCACGCTCCAGCTGCTGCAGGCTGAGATCCGTGGCGCCGGTTTTCTCGCCGTGACGGCGCGCGCGCGTCGCCAACTCGTCCAGCGGAAGCATCGGCACATGCAGCGGAATGGTGTCGATCCAGACTTGCGTGACGCGTTCCATGACGGATTCTCCCCAGGCGTGTGACAACCGGTCCCGCGCGCCTACTCCCGGCTGCAGGGTCATCCCGGCGCAGCGGCCAGACTGTGCCAGTGCGCACAATTGCCGTGTGCCGTCACACTCGTTCACGTCGCGCTTCGCACTGTGTGTGCCGCGCACGCACCGCATCGGCGCAGCCCCCCGCCCGACACCGGTCACGCGTCGGGCCGGGTGGCCGGTTCCGGCGCTGACGGGTCCCGTTGTGGAAACGTCTGCTGGAGAAAACGCTGCGTTTCCTCCAGCAGGAACTGCCGGAAGGCCCGCGACGCCGGTGTCAGCTGCTTGGCCTTCATGTGCACGACGTGCCAGGTGCGCATCAGCGGGGTGCCGACGACATCGAGCAGGCAGACTTCGCCGCAGCGCAGTTCCAGCGCCAGCGTGTGCAGCGACAGCAGGCTGATGCCCATGCCCGCCATCACCGCCTGTTTCACCGTTTCGTTGCTGCCCATCAGCAGCAACCGGGCTGGCTGGAACAGGTGCTGCCTGAACATGGCTTCCATCACCAGGCGCGTTCCGGAGCCGGGCTCACGCATCAGGATGGTTTCGCCGCGCAACTCCTGCAGGTCGAAGCGCCGCGCCGCGGCCAGCGGATGCGCGGCCGGCGCCACCAGCACGTGCGGATTCCCGGCCAGCGGCTCGGCGACGGCATCCAGGCGCTCGGACGGCCGGCCCATGATCGCGAGGTCGATCTCGTTGTCTTGCAGCAGGCGGAGCAGGATTTCGCGGTTGCCCACCGCGAAACGCACCTCGATTTTCGGGTGCACCTCGGTGAACCGCGCGAGCAGCTTGGGTGAGAAGTACTTGGCGGTGCTGACCAGCCCCACGTTGACCAGCCCGCCGCGCAGACCCTTGAGCGCCTGCAGCGCCTGCTCGGCGTCCTCGAGTTCGCCGAGCACGCGGGCGGCGTGATGGCGAAACAGGGTGCCGGCCTCGGTCAGCACCAGCTTCTTGCCGACGCGCTCGAACAGGGCCAGCCCGGTCGCCTGCTCGAGTTGCCGGATCTGCATCGAAATCGCCGGCTGCGACAGGTGCAGCGATTCGGCGGCGCGCGCAAAGCTCATGTGGCGCGTCGCTTCGATGAAGATCTGCAGCTGGCGGAGGCTGAGGTGCCGGATCACCGGCCGATCATAAGCAATCAGTTATGCAATGCAAACAAATCATGAATTTTGCTTTGGATGGCTTGCCTGCATGCTCGGTCCACCACGCCGCCAGTAGGGGGGTCAGACATGAATGCACCGGTGAGCCAGCGCGTCGTCGGCAACACCAGCGCCCGCTACAAGGCGGGCGTGCTCAAGTACAAGCAGATGGGCTACTGGGTACCGGACTACGTGCCCAAAAGCACCGACGTGATCGCGCTGTTTCGCATCACGCCGCAGCCGGGCGTCGATGCCGACGAGGCCGCCGCCGCCGTCGCCGGCGAGTCATCCACCGCCACCTGGACGGTGGTCTGGACCGATCGCCTGACGGCCTGCGACGAGTACCGCGCCAAGGCCTACCGGGTCGATCCGGTGCCCAACACCGGGCCGGGTACTGAAACCGAGCAGCAGTACTTCGCCTATATCGCCTACGACATCGACCTGTTCGAGGAGGGCTCGATCGCCAACCTCACCGCGTCGATCATCGGCAACGTCTTCGGGTTCAAGCCGCTGAAGGCGCTGCGCCTGGAGGACATGCGCCTGCCGGTCGCCTACGTCAAGACCTACAAGGGGCCGCCGACCGGCATCGTGGTCGAGCGCGAGCGACTCGACAAATTCGGCCGCCCGCTGCTGGGCGCGACCACCAAGCCCAAGCTCGGCCTGTCCGGCAAGAACTATGGCCGCGTGGTGTACGAGGCGCTCAAGGGCGGCCTCGATTTCGTCAAGGACGACGAGAACATCAACTCGCAGCCGTTCATGCACTGGCGCGACCGCTTCCTGTACGTGATGGAAGCCGTCAACCGCGCGCAGGCGGCGACCGGCGAAGTCAAGGGCCATTACCTCAACATCACCGCCGGCACCATGGAGGAGATGTACCGGCGCGGCGAATTCGCCAAGGAGCTGGGCTCGTGCGTGGTGATGATCGACCTGGTCATCGGCTACACCGCGATCCAGTCGATCGCCGGCTGGGCGCGCGACAACGACATGATCCTGCACCTGCATCGCGCCGGTCACGGCACCTACACGCGCCAGAAGAACCACGGCATCTCGTTTCGCGTGATCAGCAAATGGATGCGGCTGGCGGGCGTCGACCACATCCATGCCGGCACCGCGGTCGGCAAGCTGGAGGGCGATCCGCTGACCGTGCAGGGTTTCTACAACGTGCTGCGCGAGCCGTACAACGACGTCGACCTGCAGCGTGGCCTGTTCTTCGAGCAGGACTGGGCCGGCATGCGCAAGGTGATGCCGGTGGCGTCCGGCGGCATCCATGCCGGCCAGATGCACCAGCTGGTGGACCTGTTCGGTGACGACGTCATCCTGCAGTTCGGTGGCGGCACCATCGGCCACCCGCAGGGCATCCAGGCCGGCGCCACCGCCAACCGCGTCGCGCTCGAAGCCATCGTCAAGGCACGCAACGAGGGCCGCGACCTCAAGAGCGAGGGTCCGGAGATTCTCACGCACGCCGCAAGGAGTTGCGCGCCGCTGGAAGCGGCGCTGGAGACCTGGAAGAACGTCAGCTTCAACTACACCTCGACCGACACGCCCGATTTCGTCCCCACCGCCACGGCATCGGCCTGACGCCCACGCACCGGAGATCGACCCATGCGCATCACCCAGGGCACCTTCTCGTTCCTGCCCGACCTCAGCGACGCCGAAATCCAGGCCCAGGTCGCCTATGCCCAGCGCCAGGGCTGGGCCCTGTCGGTCGAGTACACGGATGACCCGCACCCGCGCAATTGCTTCTGGGAGATGTGGGGATTGCCGATGTTCGACCTCAAGGATCCGGCCGGAGTCGTCCTCGAGGTGAACGAATGCCGCAAGGCATTCCCGCGCCACTACATCAAGGTCAACGCCTTCGACGCGACGCGCGGCTTCGAGACGGTGCGGCTGTCGTTCATCGTCAACCGGCCCGCGGACGAGCCCGGCTTCGGTCTGCTGCGCCAGGAAGTGCAGGGACGCAGCATCCGCTACACCCTGCAGCCCTATGTGACCGCGAAGCCCGAAGGCCGGCGCTACTGACCGCGCGTCATGTGAACACGATCCCGGCCATGAGCATCGACACGCATCACATCGGCGACAGCGTCAGCGCTGACGCGGCGGCGCCGGTGGTGGCCGAGTCGCTGCTGGCGCTGTATCGCGAGTCCGGCATGGCCGAGGTGCTGGACCAGCTCGACGCCGAACTGGTGGGCCTGGCGCCGGTGAAATCCCGCATCCGCGACATCGCCGCCCTGCTGGTGGTGGACAAGGCGCGGCGCGCGCACGGCCTGGCATCGGGCCCGCCCAGTCTGCACATGTGCTTCACCGGCAATCCCGGCACCGGCAAGACCACCGTGGCCCAGCGCATGGCCGACATCCTGCACCGGCTCGGTTACGTGCGCAGCAATCGACTGGTGTCGGTAACGCGCGATGATCTGGTCGGCCAGTACATCGGGCATACCGCGCCCAAGACCAGGGACGTGCTCAAGCGGGCGATGGGCGGCGTGCTGTTCATCGACGAGGCCTATTACCTGTACCGGCCGGAGA
>JAJYMF010000346.1 GCA_021787175.1 Pseudomonadota bacterium
ATCTGGAACGCCAGCCGGCCCTCCATCGCCGCGTCGGTCAGCTCGCGGATGCGCGCCCGCGTTTCGGCAGCAGCGGGCGCGTCGCGCAGGGCCAGCTCCGCCAGCAGATCGAGGGTTTCGACCTGCACCAGGGTGCTGTCGAAATCGATGACGAAATTCAGCGTCGCAGGCATGACGGATCCGGATTCAAACAGACGTTCCACGTTACACGATGGCGGCCGCCGATCAAGCCCGTGCGCCGGCGCGATGTAACCCGCCGTTACATGCGGATACGCCATGCGCCACCTGCGGCGGCATCCGAAGCCCAGGATGGCGATGTCGTCGACGCTGCTGCGCCGATTCCCCCACCCCGGGTCCCGCGCGCGCCGGCGACACCCCTTCCCCACGGAGATCGATCATGAAGCGCACCCTGGCAATCCCCGCTCTGGGCGGTCTGGCGCTGGCGCTGGGTCTTGTCGTCGCCAGCGCTGCCGAACCGCCGGCACCCGGCATGGCCTCGCCACCCGCCGCACAGACCTGGATGCATGGCGCCGGCCACGACGGCATGCACCCGGGCATGCATCCCGGCATGCGCCGCGGCATGCACGGGCCGATGAAGATGGGCCCGCGCGGCGCCGCGATCCGCGACATGCTGGCACTGGAACACCTGTACCGCGCGCAGGGTCACACCGAGGCCGTCGTCGGCCTGTATCGCGGCGTGCTCGCCCGCAGCCGGGATCCGCTGCTGCGCAACTTCGCCTATGCGCGACTGGCGCGCGCCGAGCTGGCGCCGCGCGATGCCGGTGCCGCGATCCAGACCCTGCGTCAGGCTCTGGACGAGAACCTGAAAGCGGTCGCGGCGCTTCCGGCACCGAGGACGTCGGTCCGGCGCTGAGCAACCCCATGCGCGCTGCGACGCCTGGACGGCGCCGCAGCACGGACCGAACCGGCGTGCACTGCAACGGCCATGAGGTATCGATCGCGCCCCGGCGCGCCGGGATGCCCGCCCGGTGCGGTCACGCCAACCGAGCCTGCGCGCGCTGCGGCGGCGACGGTGTCCGCGCATGCGCTGGCGCCGGCGCGGCGCGCGCGGCACCATGACCTGTCCACGCCCTATGCAGATCCGGAGCAACTCCCGCATGGCCCACGCGCGCATCCTGCTGGCCGACGACGATCACGAGCTGAGCGAGCTGCTGGCGCGGTTTCTGGTGCGCGAGGGTTTCAGCGTCGAGCAGGTGCACGACGGCGATGCGGTGCTGCGCCGTGTGCTCAGCGAGCGCTACGACGCGCTGGTGCTGGACATCATGATGCCGCTGCGCTCCGGGCTGGAGGTGCTGCGCGAACTGCGCCGCAGCACCACCCTGCCGGTGCTGATGCTGACCGCGCTGGGCGATGACGTCGATCGCATCCTCGGCCTCGAGATCGGCGCCGACGACTACCTGACCAAACCCTGCAACCCGCACGAACTGGCCGCGCGCATCCGCGCCGTGCTGCGCCGCGCCCAGCGCGACGAGAGCGAGACGGCGCGCTTCACCGACATGCGCATCGGACCGGTCGAGCTGCGCATCGGCTCGCGCACGGCGCTGCTCGACGGCCAGACGCTGGCGCTGACGACCTCCGAGTTCAACCTGCTGGCGGTGCTGATGCGCGAAGCCGGCCGCGGGGTGGACAAGGAAATCCTCGCCGAGAGCGCACTGGGCCGCGCGCTGACGCCGTTCGACCGCAGCATCGACGTGCACATCTCGCGGCTGCGCCGCAAGCTCGGCAACGGCCCCGACGGCCAGTCGCGCATCGCCACCATCCATGGCGGCGGCTACATGTTCCGGCGCACGGACGGCTGACATGGGCAGCCTGTACTGGCGGGTGATGGCGCTGTTCTGGGTGGCGCTGGTGGCGATGATCGCGGCCAGCATCGGCGTCACCTCGCTGCTGATCGAGCGCGATCACGCGGTCGCGGTGCCGCCGCAGTGGCTGCGCGCGCTGGTCAGCGACATCGCCCGCGAGGGCGTGCATCAGATCGCGCAGCACCCGATCGCCGACGCCCTGGGCTGGGCCCGCACGCAGAGCGGCGGGCCGGTGCGCGTGTCCATCACGCCGCTGGACGTGCGCGCGCCGGCCGTCGCTCCGCCGGCGGACACGGACGGCGGACGCGAGATCAGCACGCGCGAGATCGCGATCGGCACGGAAGGCCGCCGCTACGCGGTGACGGTGCATTGGGGCCATCCGCATCCGCCGCACCCGTCATCGCGCAGGCTGTTCTGGATCGTGCTGGCCGGCGCGGCGCTGCTGGCCAGCGTGCTGGTCAGCCTGCTGCTGGCGCGCTACGTGGCGCTGCCGCTGGCGCAGATCCGCGACCGCGCGCGCCGCTTCGCCGACGGCGACCTGGACGCGCGCGTCGGCATCCTGCGCATCGGCCGCTCGCGCGAGCTGGTGGCGCTGGCGCGCGAGTTCGACGCCATGGCCGATCACATCGGCCGGCTGATCCTCGATCACCGGCGTCTGATCGGCGACATCGCCCACGAATTGCGTTCACCGCTGGCGCGGCTGCGCGTGGCGCTGGAACTCGGCCGCGGGGGCAGCAGCGAGGAAATCGACAACGCCCACCAGCGCATCGGCCGCGAGGTCGAGCGCATGAACCGCCTGATCGGTCAGGCGCTGGACCTGTCGCGGCTGGAGAGCGGCACCCGCGGGCCGGCGGAAAACGCTGATCTGGCGACGATGCTGGAGACGCTGGTCGCCGACGCCCGCTTCGAGGCGACGCCGCGGCGCATCGAGATCCGCCTGCGGCGCACCGGCGCGGTCCCCATCCGCGCCGAACTCGATCTGCTGGCCAGCGCCATCGAGAACGTCCTGCGCAACGCCGTGCGCCATGCGCCCGAGGCCAGCGTGATCGATGTCGAACTGCGCTGCGACGACGACGGCGCGCTCGCCCTGCTGCGCATCCGCGATCGCGGCCCCGGGGTGGCCGAGGCCGATCTGCCGCGGCTGTTCGAGCCGTTCTTCCGCACCGCCGACGCCCGCCAGCAGAGCGGCGACGGCAGCGGCATCGGTCTGGCCATCGCGCGGCGTGCGATCACGCGCGCCGGCGGGCGCATCGTCGCCCGCAATGCCGAGGGCGGCGGGCTCGAGGTGCTGATCGATCTGCCGTTGCGCGCAGCGTGAACCGGCTGCCGCAAGAATCCGACTGCAGAGTACGGTTCCGACCGGCTCGTGCACGAACCGGTCGGCGCCGTGGGCCGCGGGATCAGAAATCGATCGTCGCCGACCCGAAGTACGCGCGCGGCTCCTCGTAGATGGCGCGTACGAACGGCGTGCCGGCGAACGTCGTGTCGCCATAGCCGAACGTGTAGTAGTGGCGGTCGAACACGTTGTCGACATGCAGCGCGAGTTTGACGTCTTTCAGCATGCCGTTGCCGATGTGCACGGTGTCGCGCAGGGTGAAGTTCATCACCGCATAACTCGGGATGGTCTCGGCCGTGGGCACGCCGGCGTTGTACTCGTTGACGTACTGCGAACCGGAATAATGCTCGCTCAGGCTCGCGCGCCAGGTCCGCCATTTCCAGCCGAGGCCGAGATTGGCCAGGTGCTTGGGCACGCCGGCCAGAGGCTGTCCCGCCACCACGCTTTGCCCGGCCAACGGGGCGGCACCCGCAGCATTGGACACGGTGAAGTTCGAGGTGAAATTGGCCCGGTTTTCGGCGATGTTGCCGAATATGCTGAATGCGCCGTACGCGGTGACGAGACTGTCCTGCAGATCGAGCTCGATGCCCTCGTAGCGCGAACTGCCGCCGTTGGAGGTGGTCGTCAGCCCCGACGCGGGATCGGTGACCTGGATGAAGGTGTTCGCGAAGTTCTCGCGATACACGTTGACCGCGCCCTGGAAGCCGTGCGCCTCGTAGCGCGCGCCGGCTTCGATGTCACGCACGTACTCCGGGGTAACGTGGATCGGCACCACCACGCTCTGGCCGCCCGCGTTCGTCTGACCGACGTTGTTGTAATAGGCCGCGATCCCGGGGAATTTGGCGGTCTTGCCCCAGGCGGCGTACAGGCTGACATGCCGCACCGGACGCCAGTTCAGCCCGATCGTCGGCGAGGTGTAGTGCTCGGAATCCGAGACCGTGCCGCTGATCGGGTAGTAGAAGCCGACGTTGTCGAAATCCGTGGTGCGCGCCATCAGGTACTTGAGGCCCGGCGTCACTTGCAGCGCCCCGTCGAACAGGCTGATCTGATCCTGCACGAAAGCCGACCCCAGGCTGCGCGAATCGTGCTCGTCCCAGGCGTTGTTGTAGCCGGTGACCAGCGGCATCGGATTGGCGCCGTACCAGTATTCGGCCGAATGCAGCTTGGTGTGCGAGTAATCGCCGCCGAATTTGATTTCGTTGCCGGGCAGACGCAGGGTGAAATGCGGCATGAACCCGTACTGCTGCGTGCTGTACAGGTAGGTGTGATAGGCGTTGCCCGCCGCATAGCTGCCGAATGCCGCGAGCGGGTCGTAACTCGTCTGGCCCGGATATGGGGAGAACGGCCAGGTCGCAGGCTGGTTGGGCAGGTAATAGGGCTGGGTCGCACTCTGCGAGAAGGCCGGGTTGCCGTAGGAAACACGGTTGTAGTCGACATTGCGCGCGTACACCCGGGCGTTGAACGACAGCAGATGGCTGACTCGCATGCGGTCGCCGAGGATGTAGGTGCCGCCGTGGTCCTTGTTGTAGCTGTTGGTCCAGTCCAGCGGCCAGCCGTAGCGGTAGCCGTACTGCTGGATCAACGGCAGCGGTACGGTGTGCGGCGTGAAGCCCTTGTTGATGTTGTAGATGGCGTAGGCATAGATCTCGCCATCGCCATCGTCATAGGGCAGGACGCCGGCGTAGTAGATATTCGTGTTGCGGTTGCCGGAATGGGCCTGCCAGCCGCTGCTGCTGTTGTGGTCGATGCTGACCAAGTTGCGCACGCCGCCGATCTCGCCGGTGTTGGCGGTCAATCCATAGAACCAGGTGCTGAAGCTGCCGCCGCCCATGGTCGCCGAAACATTCGCGGCGGCACTCGGGTCACGCGGCTCGAAGGCGATGGTGCCACCCAGCGAGTTGTAGGAGGTGACGGCCGGATTGTTGATGCCGCGGTAGATGTTGACGCTGTTGATGTCGTTCAGCGTCAGCGGGATGTTGTTGCGCGTGGACGCGGAGTTGGTGGTACCGCCGTTGAACGGATCGTTGATCGGCACGCCGGCGAAGGTTTCGGAGAACTGGCCGCTGCTGAAGGCGCGGAAAGTGATGTTGGTGCGCACGCTGTTCGCCGCAGGTGTGCGCACGTTGATCGAGGGCGTGCGCTCCAGCAGGCTCTGGACGCTCAGCATCGGCGAAGCGAACCGGATGGCGGAGGGCCCGATGATCGATGCGCTGTAGGCCGAGTTCATCGGGATTCTCGTGATCGTCAGCTCCCGGGCGATGACCTCGACCTCGGAAAGTTTCTGCACATGCTGCGTCTTGTCTGCTCTGTTTTTTTGCACGGGCGCGGTCTGACCGAACGCGCTGGTTGGCAAACAGACGACAACACCAGCCGCAATCAATGCGCAGTAAATCGGGGACAGCTTGAATTTCCGCATGGAACCCTCCTGAAAGTGAAGAAATCGGAAGAGACCTGTTTTTGATCTCCGGGTTAACCTTGTCCGCAAAGGAACACTTGCGCTCTTTCGCCCTGACTTCGCCGCAGCGGCATGGTGTTGCATGCGGGGCCGGGTTCATCGGGATCTGCTGCTCGGCAGACAACTCATGGCCGTACCGTAAGGCCGTTCCATGACTGTCGGTTTATCGTTAAGTCGAATTATCCGAAACGTAACTGCATCGTAATAGCGAGCCTCGGGAGCCGGGCACGCCGGCATGCTTCCGGCCACGACAACGACACCAAAGCAAACGGCCTCCGCAAGGGAGGCCGTCGGGTTGCATCGAACGGGGTCGCGGATCAGGCGGCGAACAGCGCGCGCATCTTCTTCATCGCGTTGGCCTCGACCTGGCGGATGCGCTCGGCGGAGACGCCGTACTCGTCGGCCAGCTCCTGCAGCGTGGCCTTGGGCTCGTTGAGCCAGCGCCGCTGGATGATGTCGCGCGAGCGCTCGTCGAGGCGCTCGATGGCGGTGTGCAGGCTGTCGTGGTCGCGATCGTCCTGATCGGCCTCGGCGACGGCCGCATAGGGATCGGCGGAATGATCGACCAGGTAGGCCACCGGCGAGGGCTTGGCGTCCTCGTCGGCGTCATCCGGCGCGTCGAAGGCGACGTCGCGGCCGCTCAGCCGCGATTCCATCTCCAGCACCGTGGCCACCGGCACGCCCAGGTCCCTGGCCACCACGCGCACTTCCTCGGCGTTCATCCAGCCCAGGCGCTTTTTCGACTTGCGCAGGTTGAAGAACAGCTTGCGCTGCGCCTTGGTGGTGGCGACCTTGACGATGCGCCAGTTGCGCAGGATGAACTCGTGCATCTCGGCGCGAATCCAGTGCACGGCAAAGCTGACCAGGCGCACGCCCTGCTCGGGGTCGAAACGCTTGACCGCCTTCATCAGACCGATATTGCCTTCCTGCACCAGGTCGGCCAGCTGCAGGCCGTAGCCGGCATAACCGCGGGCCACGTGCACCACGAAACGCAGGTGCGAGAGCACCAGCTTCTTGGCCGCCTCGAGGTCGGCCTCGCTCTGGTAGCGCACGGCGAGCGCGCGCTCTTCCTCGGCGCTCAGCACCGGGATGCGGTAGACCGCGCCGATGTAGGCATCGATGCTGCCCATCGCGCTCAGCGCGGGGAAATGGGCGGGAATCAGGGCTTGCGACATGCGCGGACCTCCTGCAATTCGATTCATTTTAGCACTCGGCCTCTTTGAGTGCTAAGACGGCCCCAGGTTCCCGGAGCCAATACATGAACCCTATGGTACAGGAAGTTCGTCAACAAGTGATCAATGCGGTGCGCCGCCTCCGGCCTTGCCCTTGTCGCTCGCCTTCAGCGGCTGCAGGGACTGGAACTGGCGCTGGTACTCGTCGGTGATCTGCTCCGCCTGCTGGCTGTTGGCGATCACCCGCGGCGTGATCAGCACGATCAGCTCGGTGCGGTCGTTGCTGCGCTGGGTGGTGCCGAACAGCCGGCCCAGCAGCGGGATGCGGTTGAGGAAGGGCACGCCGCTGTCGGTGTTGCTGTCGTTCTGCTGGATCAGGCCGCCGAGCAGCACGGTGTGCCCGCTCTGCACCGCCACCTGGGTGGTCAACGCGCGCTGCGAGATGGTGTAGTTGCCGTACTGGTCCTTGTTGCCGGGCGTGCTGACCTGCTGGGTGATGTCGAGATAGACCAGCCCGCCCGGATTGACCCGCGGCGTGACGTCGAGGATCACGCCGGTGCTGATGTACTGCACGGAGCCGAGGGTCAGCTGCGAGCTGGTGGTGCTGCCGCTGATGCCGGGCACGAAGTAGGTCTGGTTGACCGGCACCTGGTCGCCGACCTGGATGGTGGCTTCCTGATTGTTCATCACCACCACCGACGGCGCCGACAGCACGCGGGTGTTGCCGCTGGTCTCCAGTCCCTGCAGGGCGACCTGCACGCGGCTGTTGATGAACGAATAGAACAGCGCATTGGAAGGGTTGTAGGCGGCGCCGCCCAGACCGAGGGCGCCCTGGCGCGGGTTGCTGGGCTGCGCGTAGCCGGGCGGCGAGCCGGGCTGGCTGCCGGTCAGGCCCTGGAGATACCACTGCACGCCGAACTGGAAGGCGCCGGTCAGCTGCACCTCGAGGATGCGCGCCTCGATCTGCACCTGCAGCGGCACCAGGTCCAGGCGCTTGATCGCGGCCAGGATCTCGCTCCACTGGCCGGGCCGGCAACGCACCAGCAGCTGGTTGTTCTCGTCCACCGCGGTGATGCGCACGCCGTTTTCGCCGTTCTGCGATCCGGCCGACACCTGCGGCACGCCGGGTCGCGTCGCGTGCTGCCGGGGCATCTGCATGTAGGACTGCGCCGCGCCGCCGGCCGCGCCGCTGTTCATGCCGCCCTGCAGGGTGGTGGGGGACAGCGTCGGCGCCACCCGGCCCTGGTTCTCGCGCGGCGCCGGCGCGGCGCCGTTGTAGATCTGGTTGAGATAGTCGGCGAGATAGCTGGCCTGAACGTTGCGCACGTCATAGACGTAGAGCTGGTCGCTGTTGCCGCCGCCGCGGTCCATGCGCTCGATCCAGTCGCGCACCTCCTGCAGATAGGCCGGCTGCGGCGTGATCACCACGATCGAATTGGTGCGCTCCAGCGGGATGAAACGCAGCATGCCCGCCAGCGGCGTGTCGCCCTTGGGGCCGAACAGCTTGTCCAGCTCGGGCAGCAGCGACTTCACGTCGGCGCGCTGCAGGGCATAGACGCCGACCGACATGCCCTTCAGCCAGTCGACGTCGAAGATGCGGATGGTGCGCGCGTAGTTGGCCAGATCGTCGGGCGTACCGGCCAGCACCAGCAGGTTGCGCGCATTGTCGACCAGCAGGAAGGCGTCCGGCCGCGCGAACGGCTTGAGCAGCTTCTGCATTTCCTGCGCGGCGATGTAGTGCAGCGGAAACAGCCGCGCCTGGAATCCGCGTGCCGGTGCCGCCGCGCCCAGGCTCGGCACCACGTTGCCGGCGATCGCGTCCTTGGTCGGCAGCACCAGGTAGCTGCCGTCGCGCTCGACCAGCGCGTTGCTGGTCCACGACAGCAGCATCTCCAGGATCGGCAGGGCATCGGCGCGTCGCACCGGCTCGGCCGTGGCAAAGGTCACCGCGCCCTGCACGCCGGGAGCGATCGCGTAGTTCTGCTTGAGCAGGTCGCCGAGGATGGCCTTGACCACGGCATCGACCGGCTGGTTTTCGAAGTTGAACACCACCTCGCCCTTGGCCGTGGCGTGCGCCGGGCGCGGTCGCGCCGCCGCGGCATCGATCAGGGTACCGGTGCCGGGATGCAGGTCGGCGTGCGCCGTCGGCGCAGCGGCCTGCGGCTCGACGACCGGTACCGTGGTTGCGGCACCCGTTGTGGCGACGGGCGCCGGGGCGGCGTTGACGCGCAGGGTCGGCGCGCTGGCACAACCGGCGAGCAGCGCCGCGGCGACCATGGCAAGGCATACGGAAATGCTACGCATCAGGAACCTGCTCCATTGTCGGTCGTGTGCGGCGCAACGCCGCCATTCTGCTGCAGTTGGCGCCGGCGTTCATCGATCCGTTCCCTGAGCGCGCGCAGGCGCGCGGCCGCGCCGAGAT
>JAJYMF010000288.1 GCA_021787175.1 Pseudomonadota bacterium
GCAGCGCCACCTCGAACCCGTCCAGCGCGTTCCCCAGGTCGCCCAGCAGCCCCTCGGCGAGCCCCAGCGTCTGGAACCGCTCCCGGTGCGCCAGCGCCAGCGCGTGCATCGACCGCGCCGCCGTGATCGTGTGCGACCTGCGCGCTTGACGCGGCGGCGGCGGGTGCGTCCGCGCCGCCGTGTGCATGTGTGTGACCGCCACCCATCATCGCGCCGGAATCCATCGGACCCATGTCCTCGTCGGGCGGCGCCTTGGCGACGATGGCCCGGTACTCGGCGGGCGTCATGCCCGGCATCTTCTGCAGGAAAGCCACCATGCTCCAGATCGTCGCGTCGTCGTGGCTGAAGCCCCACGCCGGCATCGCGCTCATCTTGATGCCGTGCTTGATCACCCAGAACGCCTGGCGCGGATCGACGCGCACCTTGCCGAGATCCGGCGGCTGCGGATACAGGCCGGGGCGGATCTCGGAATCGCTGACGCCGGGCGCCAGATGGCAGCCGGCGCACATCGCCGCGTACTGGCCGGCGCCCTTGAGGATGACCTTGGGATCGTCGAGGTCGCCCGGCACCTGGATGGACGCGGCGTGTTTCTCGATCGAGCGCTCGCGCATCATGGTCAGCATCGCCACCGTCATCCTCCAGTGCGGACTGTCGGCGCCCATGTTGTACATGCCCAGCCACATCCAGGCGAAGACGCCGAGCACTACCGCCAGCGCCACGCCCAGCAGGGCGATCAGGATGTTCTTCATGTTTCCTCCTCAGAACCAGATACGTACGCCGGCGACGATCTGCCGGTCGAACACGGATTTGTTTTCCGCGCGGCGAAAGCCCGCGGTACCGCCGAACACGCGCTGCCAGACCACGCCGATATAGGGCGCGAATTCGCGGCGGATCTCGTAGCGCAGGCGCAGGCTCAAGCCGGCATCGGACAGACCCGACCCCAGCCGCCGGGCGGGATCGGCCTTGCCATACAGGTTGGTCTCGAGTTCCGGTTCCAGAATCAGCCGCTGGGTGATCAGCAGCTCGTACTCGGCCTTGAAGCGCGCCGCGGTGCGCCCGCCCGCACCGACGTAGCCGGTGGCCTCGAGGTTGAACCAGTACGGGGCAATGCCCTGCACGCCGAACGCCGCCCAGTTGCGACCCGGCCCGATGCCGAAATCGTGGCGCACACCCACCACGCTGTCCCAGAACGTCGCGTAGGCATGGCTCCACAAGGCCTCGACGCTGGCCGCTTCGACGCGGCCGCCGGCGCGGTCGCCTTCGCTGCGGATCGCGAGCTTGTTGAAGTCGCTGCCGTACCAGGCGTAAGCGTCCCAGGCCTGGCCGCTGACGCCGTCGGCGTGGGTCGCCTCGAGCTGATTGATCAGCACCTTGCCGAACCTCGGGTTATCGGCCATGTCCATGCCGGTCATGGGCATCGCTTCGAGCTTCGCCAGAGAGGCCGCAGGATCGGCCGGACCGGGCGGCAGCACCGGCGCCGCAGGCGTCGAGGTGGAGGATGCGGCGGGCGCACTGTGCTGACCGTGCGACGTCTTCATCCCGGGCATGCCTGACGTGCTGCCCCTATCCATCCCGGGCATCGCGCCCATGTCCATGCCGGACATGCCGCCCATCGAGGATGAAGCGGCAGCCGGTTGCGCCGAGGTTGCACGCGCCGGAGCCGCCGGCTTTGCAGGTGGGGCGCCGTGCTTGCCGTGCGCCATGTCCATGCCTGGCATGGAGCTCATGTCCATCTCCGGCATCGCCGTCGACGCCGACGCTGCAGGTACCTGCTGCGCGAACGCCGGCGCCGCCAGCGCGGTTGCGCACAGCATCCACAGCGAGACCAAGCGTGTACCGCGAGGAGTCATCGTCGGTGCGTTCATGCCACGATCACCTCGCGGAACATGCCCGCTTCCATGTGATAGAGCAGGTGGCAGTGGTAGGCCCAGCGCCCCAGCGCGTCGGCGCTGACCCGGTAACTGATCTGCTGCGCCGGCTGCACGCTGACGGTGTGCTTGCGCACCTGGAAGCCGCCGTCCGGCGCCTCGACCTCGCTCCACATGCCGTGCAGATGGATCGGGTGGGTCATCATGGTGTCGTTGATCAGGGTGATGCGCAGGCGCTCGCCGTAGCGGAACACGATCGGTTTGGCGTCGGAGAACTTCACGCCGTCGAAGCCCCACACGTAGCGCTCCATGTTGCCGGTGAGGTGCAGGGTCAGCGTGCGCCCGGGCTCGCGCGGATCCAGCGGCCCGCCGATCGTGTGCAGGTCGGCGTAGGTGAGCACGCGGCGGCCGTTGTCGCGCAGGCCGATGCCGGGATCGTCGAGGTTGGTGCGCGGATCGGCCACGCACATGTCCACGCTGGGACCGGTGCGGCAGACCCAGCCCGAAGCCGCACCGTTGTCGCCCATGCCGGCCATCGCGGCGTGATCGCTCTTGCCCATGTCCATGCCCGGCATGTCGGCCATGCCAGGCGCGCCGTTGCCCATATCCATGCCCGGCATGCCGGCCATGCCGCCATGCTTCTTGCCGCCCATGGCACCCATCATGTCGGTCATGCCCAGCCACGACACCGGATCGAGCGGCGGAACCGGCGCTTCCATGCCGGCACGCGGCGCCAGCGTGCCGCGCGCGTAGCCGCTGCGATCCATCGATTCGGCGAAGATCGTGTAAGCCGCGTCGCCGGGCTCGACGATCACGTCGTAGGTCTCGGCGACGCCGATGCGGAACTCGTCCACCGTCACCGGCTCGACGTCCTGGCCGTCGGCGCTGACCACGGTCAGCTTCAGGCCCGGGATACGCAGGTCGAAGTAGGTCATCGCCGAGCCGTTGATGACGCGCAGGCGCACGCGCTCGCCGGGCTTGAACAATCCCGTCCAGTTGCCGGCCGGCGCGGTGCCGTTGAGCAGATAGGTATAAGTGTAGGCCGACACGTCGCTGAGGTCGGTTGGGTTCATGCGCATCCGGTTCCACATGCGCCGCCTGGAGAGCGCCGCGCGGATGCCCATGCGCTCGACGTCGCGCATGAAATCGAGCGCGGTCGGCTGGTGGAAATTGTAGTAGTCGCTCTGGCGCTTGAGCGTGGCGAGGATGGTGTCGGGGTTCTGGTCGGTCCAGTCGCTGAGCATCACCACGTAGTCGCGATCGGCGCGGATCCCGGCGCCGTCGCGCGCCTCGACCACGATCGGTCCGTACAGGCCCTGCTGCTCCTGGAAGCCCGAATGCGAGTGGTACCAGTAGGTGCCGGTCTGGCGCACCGGGAAGCGGTAGGTGAAAGTCTCGCCCGGCGCGATGCCGGGAAAACTCAAGCCGGGCACACCGTCCATCCGGAACGGCAGCAGGATGCCGTGCCAGTGGATCGACGAGGTTACCGGCAAGGTATTGCGCACGCGCAGGGTGACGGTATCGCCCTCGCGCCAGCGCAGGATCGGCGCCGGCAGCTGGCGGTTGACCACGATCGCGCTGCGCGCGCGGCCGGTGAAATCAACCGGCATCGCGCCGATGGTCAGGTCGAACTCGGTGCCGCTCAGCACCGAGGGATACGACGCGCTCGTCGGCGCGGCCAGCGCGAAGCGCGGCAGCAGGCCGACGCCGAGCGCGGCACCGCCGAGCGCGAGCCCCTGCACGAAACGGCGGCGGGCCGGATCGGGCACGGTGGGTGTGATGGGCGGAAGCAGGATGCGGGACATGGTGACTCCGGAACGCAAGGACAGGCGGCGCGCTGCACGGCGCGGCGCAATCGGGCGAGGCAGGAGCGTCGCGCGGAGCGACGCGGAGCGTTCAGGCGGCCGGTGGCCGCAGCGGCGGAGCGGTGATCATCGGCGCAAGGGCGAGCCGGCGCAGCCGCAACAGCTCGCGCCCGGCACGCGGCACCTGCATCGACAGCGCAGCAACCGGCAGGACCGCGGCGCCGCACGCGCCGACGCAGCCGCAGCAGTGGCCGCCGCTGCAGGCATGCCGCGCATGACCGCAACCATCGTGCCCGGCCACGGATCCACCGGCGCAGTGCTCGGCCATGGGCTGGCCGGCGGGCAGCATGGGCGCGGCATGCGTCATCGCCATCGCCGGCGCGGCGTGCATCGCGGGCAGCGGTGCCGCCAGCACCATGCCGGACCATGCCAGCAAGGCCAGCGCGAGCAGACGGCGAAACGGTGCGGCGGAAAGACGCATGACCGCAGCATAGTCGCGCGTTGCGGATGGCTCAACTCTGGAGCCGCTCCAGACTTGCCGCCGCGTACACTGCGCACGCCCCTGTCGAGCCCTGCAATGAACTACCGCCACGCCTTCCATGCCGGCAACTTCGCCGACGTCTTCAAGCACGCCGCGCTGATCGCGCTGCTCGACGCGCTGGCGCAGAAGCCGGCGCCGTTGTGCTACGTCGACACCCACGCCGGCCGCGGCCGCTACGACCTCGGCGCCGGCGAAGCGGCGCGCACCGGCGAGCAGGCCGGCGGCGTGCGGCGCCTGCTGGCCGCGACGCCCGCCGCGCCGCTGCGGCGCTATCTCGACCTGCTGCGCCGGCTCGACCCCGACGCGCCGACCGGCGCGCTGCGCCATTACCCCGGCTCGCCGCTGCTGGCCGCCGCCTGCCTGCGCGAGCAGGACCGCGCGCTGCTGTGCGAGCTGCAGCCGGACGAATACGCCGCGCTGCGCGTGCTGTTTCGCGACGACGCCCGCGTGCACGTGCACCTGCGCGACGGCTATGCCGCGCTGCCGGCCCTGCTGCCGCCGCCCGAGAAGCGCGGCCTGGTGCTGATCGACCCCCCCTACGAGGCCCAGGACGGCGAATTCGCCGCGATCCAGGCCGCGCTGCGCGCCGCATGGCTGCGCTGGCCGCAGGGCGTGTATGCGGTCTGGTATCCGATCAAGCGCCGCGCCACGCTGCGTCCGTTCCAGCGCTGGCTGGCCGCCAGCGGCGCGCGCAAGGTGCTGATCGCCGAACTGCAGGTGCGCGGTGACGACTCGCCGCTGCGCATGAACGGCTGCGGGCTGGCGATCGTCAATGCGCCATTCCGCATCGACGCCGCTCTCGCCGCGCTGCTGACCGCCCTGCAGCCGCTGCTGGCCGATGGCCCCGGCGCCAGCCAGCGGCTGGAGTGGCTGACGCCGGACTAAGCAGTCCTCTAAAACACTCAACACCCACTTTGTCGTCTTGAGGTCAGACCCTTCGCTGCGCTCAGGGTGACAACGATGCCGTCATCCTGAAGCCAGACCCTTCGCTGCGCTCAGGGTGACAACTTCGTTGTCATCCTGAACATCGTGAAGGATCTGGCCCTGCGCCCCGCCGCGCCGGGGCAGACGCTTCGCGCTTCGTCCGGATGCTTCAGTTCTCGTCCTCAGCATGACCAGAAGAAGCCGCGACCGGGCAAGCCGGAAGCTATCTGTCACGCTTGGCGCTGCTAAGCTGGACACAGTGCCTCAGCCCGTGTCTGCGGAGACTGCCCATGCGTGCGTCGATTCGTGTCGTGCTGGCCGGCGCCCTGTTCGCGCTGGCCGGCTGCAGCAGCCAGCCGATCTATACCGCGCCCGCCGATCTTGCGCAGGTGCCCCCGGAGACAGTCGCGCAGACGCCGGAGCGCTTCGGCGACCGCAGCGTGATCTGGGGCGGCCGCGTGGTCAGCGTCGACAACCTGCCCGACCACACCGAGATCGAGATCCTCGGCTACCCGCTCGACCACGGTCAGCGCCCGCAGATCGGCCAGCCCGCCGGCGGCCGCTTCATCGCGATGCTGCCGGGCTACGTCGAGAAGCTCGACTACCCGGCCGGTGCCCTGGTCACCCTGCGCGGCCGCATCGCCGGCACCCGCGCCGGCAAGGTCGGCGAAGCGCCGTACGTGTTCCCGCTGGTCAAGGTCGAGGCCATCCACCTGTGGACCGCCGAGGAGCTGCGCAGCAACCGGCCCAACATCGGCATCGGTCTGGGCGTGGGCATCGGCATCCATTGATCGCGGCGAACCCCCTGCGCCGAGCGCGCAACCGGTTCAGTCGGCCACATCGGGCTCGAAGAAGCTCCAGCGCACGTCGGGGAAACGCGCCTTCAGATCGCGCTCGACCGCGTTGATCGCGGCGATCAAATCAACGGCGGGTGCCATCTCGGCCTTGACCGCCAGCATCACGTCCGGGCCGAGCTGCAGCGTGATCAGGCTGAACACGCGGCGTACCTCGGGGCGCGCCGCGATGAAATCGCGCAGCGCATCGCGCAATTCGGGCTCGACGCTCTGGCCGATCAGCAACGCCATGACCTCGACGGCGATGAACAGCGCCACCACCACCAGCAGCACGCCGACGGCCATGCTGCCCAGCGCGTCCCAGCGCGGGTCGCCGGTCAGCAGCGTCGCCAGCACCGCCAGCAGGGCCAGCACCAGCCCGAGCAGGGCGGCGAGGTCCTCGCCGAACACCACGATCAGCTCGCTCTGGCGGCTGTCGCGGAACCATCGCCACAGGCTGCGCGTGCCGCGCGTGGTGTTGATCGCCGCCAGCGCTCCGGCCATCGAGAAGCTCTCGGCGACCACGCCGAAGGCGAGCACGCCCACCGCCAGCCACGGCCAGCGCAGCGGCTGCGGATCGGCGAGCTTGTGCAATCCCTCGGCGAGCGAAAACATCCCGCCGACGCTGAACAGCAGGATCGCCACCAGGAACGACCAGAAGTACAGCGCCTTGCCCCAGCCCAGCGGATAGTCCGGCGACGGCGGCCGCCGGGTCTGGCGCAGGCCCAGCAGCAGCAGGCCCTGGTTGCCGCAGTCGGCCAGCGAATGCACCGCCTCGGCCAGCATCGAGCCCGAGCGCGTCAGCAGCGCCGCGGTCAGCTTGGCGACGAAAATGGCGGCATTGGCGCCCAGTGCCAGCAGCACCGCGCGGCGCGAATCGGCATGGGCGGACATCAATCCCTCCTCCGGCATCACGCAAGACTACCCGGCTCGATGGATTCCGCGCTGCACCCCGGCGCCCGCAGTTGCCGCGTGCCCTGGAATCACCGCGCGCGCTCGATGACCCGGGCTCAGTGCGGCGTGGCCGTCGCCGGCGCGCTGGGGCTGGCGCTGACCACCCGCTCGACGTCGACCGGATCGAAGCGGTAACGCGCGTCGCAGAACTCGCAGGTCACCTCGACCGTACCGCCGCTGGCCGCCAGCGCGGCCTCGACTTCCCCGCGGCCCAGTGCGCGCAGCACCGCCTCGACGCGATCGCGCGAACAGCCGCAGCCGAAGCCGAGGGCCGAAGCGCCGAGCAGGCGCGGCGTCTCCTCGTGATAGACGCGATGCAGCAGCTCGGCCGCCGGCAGCGCCAGCAGTTCGGCCTCGCCGAGGGTCGCGGTGAGGTGGCCGATGCGGTTCCAGGCGTCGTCGTCGCCGCGCTCGCCCGGCAGCTGCTGCAGCAGCAGGCCCGACGCACCTTCGGCGTCGCTTGCCAGCACGATGCGGGTCGGCAACTGTTCGGACTGCGCGAAGTAGTCTTCGAGCAGGACGACGAACGGCGCCGAACGCACGCCGACCAGGCCCTGATAGCGCGTGCCGTGCTCCACGCTGCCCAGCGTGATCGCCAGCAGCGCGCCGGGCTGCGCGCCGAGATCCAGCGGCTCGGGCAATGGCGCCTGCCAGCGCGCCAGCCCGCGCACGCGACCGGCGTCGCTGCATTCGGCGAACAGCAGCCGCAGCGGCCCCTGGCTCTTCAGCTCGATCGACAGGCTGCCCTGCAGCTTGATGTGGGCCGTGAGCAGCGCACTGGCCGCCAGCGCCTGGCCGAGCAGGTCACGCAGCGGCAAGGGATAGTCGCCGCGCGCCGCCACCTCGCGCCAGGCCGGCCCCAGATGCACCAGGGCGCCGCGCACGCCGGCGCGTTCGAGCAGGAAACGGTGCAACTGGTCGTGGGCGATAGTCGGCATCGACATGTCCGGCGGAGAATCCGCAAAGGTGGGGCCGGGCGCGATGAATCCAAGCCGGCGCGCGCCGGCCACCGCCTATACTTGCCGCGCCCTGCCCCGGTTGTCCGCATGTCCGCCACCCGTTCCCCCGCCCCGCCGCGCTCGCGCAAACGCCGCTGGCTGCGCATGCTGATGATCGCCGCGCTGGCGTGGCTGGCGGCCACCGAACTGGCGGTGCTCAGCCTGCGCTTCGTGCCGCCGCTGACCAGCGCGTTCATGATCGAGCGCTGGCTCGGCGCGCAATGGCATGGCGAACGCGGTTTTGCCCTGCACTACCACTGGGTGCCCTGGCGCGCGGTGGCGCCGGTGGTGCCGCTGGCGATGGTCGCCAGCGAGGACCAGACCTTCCCCAGCAACTACGGCTTCGATTTCGGCGAGATCCGCGACGCGATCGACCAGGCCGAGGAAGGCGACCGCCTGCGCGGCGCCAGCACGATCACCCAGCAGACCGCCAAGAACCTGTTCTTGTGGGGCGGGCGCAGCTTCGTGCGCAAGGGCATCGAGGCCTACTTCACCGTGCTGCTGGAGCTGAACCTGCCGAAGCGCCGCATCCTCGAGATCTACATGAACATCGCCGAGCTGGGCAATGGCATCTACGGCGTCGACGCCGCCAGCCGCATCTATTTCCACGAGCCGCCGGCACGGTTGAATGAGCACGAGGCGGCGCTGCTGGCCTCGGTCCTGCCGAACCCGCGCCGCTATCGCGCCGATCGCCCCTCGCCCTACGTGCTGCGCCATGCCGCCTGGGTCGAACGGCAGATGCGCCAGCTGGGCGGCGTGTCCTACCTGCCGAAATAGTCTGTCCGCCGATCGATTCAGACCGTCAGCCGCGCGCCTCGTACCAGCCGCGGCTGGCGTTGACCGCGGCGACCACCGCCAGCATCACCGGCACCTCGATCAGCACGCCGACCACCGTCGCCAGCGCTGCGCCGGAGGCAAACCCGAACAGGCTGATCGCGGTCGCCACCGCCAGTTCGAAGAAGTTGCTGGCGCCGATCAGCGCCGACGGTCCGGCCACGCAGTGCGCTTCGCCCAGCGCGCGGTTGAGCCCGTAGGCCAGGGCGCTGTTGAAAATCACCTGGATCGTGATCGGCACCGCCAGCAGCAGGATCACCAGCGGTTGCCCGACGATCACCTCGCCCTGGAAGCCGAACAGCAGCACCAGCG
>JAJYMF010000347.1 GCA_021787175.1 Pseudomonadota bacterium
ATGAAGTCGGTGTTCAGCAGCACGCCGTTGAAGGCGGCCTCGATGCGGCCGCGCTGGGTCAGGCCGAGGTTGCCGCCCTCGCCGACGATCCGGCAGCGCAGCTCGCTGCCGTTGAGGCGGATGGCGTTGTTGGCGCGATCACCGGCGTCGGCATTGGTTTCGGAGCCGGCCTTGACGTAGGTGCCGATGCCGCCGTTCCAGAGCAGATCGGCCGGCGCGCGCAGGATCGCGCGCAGCAGCTCGGTCGGGCTCATCTGCTCGACCGCCTCCTCGATGCCGAGCGCGGCGCGCACCGCGGGCGAGACCGGAATGCTCTTGGCCGAGCGCGGCCAGACGCCGCCGCCCGCGGAGATCCTGCTGCGGTCGTAGTCCTGCCACGACGAGCGCAGCAGCTTGAACAGTCGTTCGCGCTCGGCGAATGAGACCGCCGCGTCGGGATCGGGATCGAGAAAGATGTCGCGGTGATCGAACGCGGCGAGCAGGCGGATATGGCGCGACAGCAGCATGCCGTTGCCGAACACGTCGCCGGACATGTCGCCGATGCCGACGCAGGTGAAGTACTCGCTCTGGCAGTCGCGGCCCAGCGCGCGGAAGTGGCGCTTGACCGATTCCCAGCCGCCGCGCGCGGTGATCGCCATGCCCTTGTGGTCGTAACCGTGCGAACCGCCGGAGGCGAACGCGTCGCCCAGCCAGAAGCCGTGCTCCAGCGCGATGCTGTTGGCGATGTCGGAGAACGTCGCCGTGCCCTTGTCGGCGGCGACCACCAGATAGGGATCGTCGCCGTCGTGGCGGACCACGTCGGCGGGCGGCACGATGCGGCCGTCGACGATGTTGTCGGTGAGGTCCAGCAGGCCGTTGATGAACAGCCGGTAGCAGGCGATGCCCTCGGCCAGCTGCGCCTCGCGATCGCCGCCGGCGGGCGGGCGCTTGACGAAGAAACCGCCCTTGGAACCGACCGGCACGATCACCGTGTTCTTGACCATCTGCGCCTTGACCAGACCCAGCACCTCGGTGCGGAAGTCCTCGCGGCGATCCGACCAGCGCAGGCCGCCGCGCGCCACCGGGCCGAAGCGCAGGTGCACGCCCTCGATGCGCGGGCTGTAGACGAAGATTTCGCGATAGGGCCGCGGCTTGGGCAGATCGGGCACCTGCGCGCTGTCGAACTTGCAGGCGATGTAGTCGCGCAGGCGGCCGTCGCGGGTCTGGAAGAACCCGGTGCGCAGGGTCGCGCGGATCACGCCCATGAAGCTGCGCAGGATGCGGTCCTCGTCGAGGCTGGCAACGCCGTCGAGCAGCACCTTGAGGGTGGCGATCACCGCCTCGACCTGCGCCGCGCGCGGGGCGCCCAGCGCATCGGCCAGGTCCGCCGCCAGCTGCGGATGGGTGCGCGAGACGTCGCCCGGCAGCAGCGCGTCGAGTTCGGCGGTCAGGCGCGCGCGCGCGGCCTCCAGCTCGGCGGCGGGCAGCGCCTCGCGGCGCGGATCGAACTTGGCCAGAAACAGCTCCACCAGCAGGCCGGCGATCAGCGGGTAGCGATTGAGGGTCTCTTCCATGTAGGCCTGCGAGAACGACACGCCCACCTGCAGCAGGTACTTGCAGTAGCCGCGCAGCAGCGCCACCTGGCGCCAGTCGAGCCGCGCCGACAGCACCAGGCGGTTGAAGCCATCGCTCTCGGCCTGGCCACGATAGACCGCCGCGAACGCGCGCTCGAAGCCGTCGGCCAGTTCGCCGAGGTCGAAGGCCAGCGCCGGCGGCTCCTCCAGCTCGAAGTCGTGGATGGTCAGCTCGGAGCCCTGCAGCGACAGTGTGTACACATGCTCGGCCAGCATGCGCACGCCCATGTTCTCCAGCATCGGCAGCGCCACCGACAGCGCGATCGGCGCGCCGAAGTGGACCAGCTTGAAGCGCAACCCGCGACCGCGCGGCGCGCGGTAGAGCGACATGCGCAGATCGTCGGGCCCGGACAGCGCCGCCAGGTGCTCGACGTCGGCGGCGGCGATCTCGGGCGTGACTTCCTCGATGTAGCCCGCCGGCAGCGCGCGGCCGTAGCGTGCGGCCATGCGCAGGCCGCGCTCTTCGCCGCAGCGCCGCACCAGGCATTCGCGCAGATCGTCCTGCCAGTTGCGCACCAGCTCGGTCAGGCGCAGCTCGAGCGCGGCGGCGTCGACCTGCGGACGGGCGCCGACGCGCAGCCGCACCACCACGTGCAGGCGCGCCAGCGCCGACTCGTCCAGCAGCACGGTGGCGTCCACCCGCTCGCCGTCCAGCGCCTCGCGCAGCATCTGCTCGATCTTTTCGCGCACGCCGGCGGTGAAGCGCTCGCGCGGCAGGAACGCCAGGCACGAATAGAAGCGCCCGTAGCGGTCGGCGCGCACGAACAGGCGCGTGCGTGCGCGCTCGCCCAGCTCGAGTATGCCGGTGGCGATGGCGTACAGCTCGTCCTCGCTGGACTGGAACAGTTCGTCGCGCGGCAGGGTTTCGAGGATGTGCCGCAGCGCCTTGCCGGAGTGCGAATCGCGGCGCAGCGCCGAGCGCTCCATCACCGCCTCGAACTTCTGCCGCACCAGCGGCACGTCCTGCGGCCGGCGCATGTAGGCGCCGGAGGTGAACAGGCCGAGGAAGCGCTGCTCGGCGACCGGGCGTCCCCGCGCATCGAAGCGCAATACGCCGATGTAGTCCATGTAGCCGGGCCGGTGCACGGTGGCGCGGGCATTGGTCTTGGTCAGGATGATCGCATCCACCGCGCCCGACTGCGGCAGGCTGGTGGCCACCAGCGACTTCAGCGAGCGCGGCGTCAGCCGCAGCTCGGGGTTGCGCAGGATGCCGAGTCCGGAACCGGCGCGCGCATCCAGTACCTCGTCGCCGCCCTTGGCGGCGACCTCGTACTCGCGATAGCCGAGAAAGGTGAAGTGGTCATCGGCGACCCAGCGCAGGAACTCCTGCGCTTCGGCGACGTCCTGCGGCTGCAGCGGCCCGGTGCGCGCGGGCAGCTCGTCGGCGATCACCAGCATGCGCGCGCGGATCGCCGGCCAGTCGTTCACCGCCAGGCGCACGTCCTCGAGGGCGCTCTCGATCGCCGCGCCCAGGCGCGCGATCTCGGCGGCGCCGGCCAGGCGGTCGATCTCGACGTGCATCAGCGATTCGGCGGCGCCGTCGCGCAGCGCCAGCAGGTGGCCGCCGGCGTCGCGCTTGCAGGCCACGACCGGGTGCAGCAGGGCATGGACCTCCACCCCGGCCGCCTGCAGCGCCATGCTCACCGAATCGACCAGGAACGGCATGTCGTCGGTGGCGATCTGCACCACCGTGTACGGACTCTCCCAGCCGTGCGTCGCGCGCGCGGGATTGAACACGCGCACCGCGGCGTGGCCGCTGCGGCGCATGCGCAGGAACTCGAGCAGGTCCAGTGTCAGCGCCGCCCAGTCGGCACCGTCGCGCAGCGCCAGTTCCTCGGCCGGCGCCCGCGCCAGCAGCGCCGGCACCAGCACCTGCGCGTCGGCGCTGCGGGTGCCGGGCAGTCGGGCGATGACCTCCTCGAGCAGCCGCGAAGCGGGCGAGGAAGACTGAAGCGCACGGTTCGAATGCATGGGAATTCCAGTCGCGAGCAGGGAAATCGCGCAAGCATATCGCTTCGGTCGCACCCCGATCCATGCCGCTGCAACGGGCGCGGGACGGGTTTCCTGCATGATTCAGCCGTCCGCGCGAAGGCGCGTCCACCGTCGCCCAGGGAAGGTCTGAACAAGTTCAGACCTTCCCCAAGCCATGGATGGCTTGTCGCGCATCGAGCACGCAGGTGCTTGATGCGGCGGTTCCCTAGCACAAGTCACCGCGCCCGGCCAATGCACTCGGTCGTGTCCGCACAGCGCTTGACCCTGCCTCGGTCAAATAACTAAACTCGCCAGTGCACTTGAACACGGTTGACGCACACTCAGCGCCCTGCGTGCAATCGCTGGCGTGGGCCGGCCGTTCGCCCCCCTGATCCTCCGCCCCTGATCCGCTCCCTGGAGCTCCCCATGATCCGCCCCCGCCTGCGCCCTCTCCTGCTCGCCGCCGGCACCCTGCTGGTGGCCGCCTGCGGCAAGGCGCCCTCGTTCACGCCGCCGCCGCCGGAAGTGGAAGTGGTCGTCGCGCACGCCGTCGATCTGCCGCTGACGCGCGATCTGGTCGGTCGGCTGACACCGACGCTGGTGGCGCAGGTCAACGCGCGCGTCACCGGCAACGTGCTGCAGCGCGTGTACACCGAGGGCAGCGACGTCAAGGCCGGCCAGGTGCTGTTCCGCATCGATCCGGCACCGCTGAAAGCCGCGCTGGACGCCCAGCGCGCCGCGCTTGCGCAGGCGCGCGCCAACGCTGCCAACGCCGCGCAGACGGCCGCGCGCTATGCCGACCTGGTCCGGCGCGGCCTGATCGCGCGCCAGACCTACGACGTCGCCGAGGCCACCGCGCGCAGCACCGCCGCCGCCGTGCAGCAGGCTGCCGCCAATGTCGAAGCCGCGCGGCTCAACCTGTCCTACGCCACGGTGCGGTCGCCGATCGCCGGCCGCGCCGGCATCGCCCAGGTCACCGTCGGTGCGCTGGTCAGCGCCAGCGCGGGCACGCCGATGACCACGGTCGAGCGCATCGACCCGCTCTATGCCAACTTCAGCGAGCCGTATGCCGAAGTCGAAAAACTGCGCACGGCGCAGGCCGTGGGGCAACTCAAGCCGGCCGCGGACGGCACCCCGGCGGTACAGCTGGTGCTGCCGGACGGGCGCGTCTACGCGCACGCCGGCGTGCTCGACTTTTCCGACATGGCGGTGGACCCGCAGACCGGCGCGGTCCAGCTGCGCGCGCTGATCCCCAACCCCGACCGCGGCCTGCTGCCGGGACTGTTCGTCACCGTGCGCCTGCACGTCGGCACGCTCGATCGCGTGTTCCTGATTCCGCAGACCGCGGTGCTGCGCGATCCCCAGGGCGCCTTCGTCTACGTGCTCGACGGCAACGGCATCGTCGAGCAGAAACCGGTGCAGCTGGGCGACATGCGCGGCAGTGCGTGGATCGTCAGCGGCGGTCTCGCCAACGGCGACCGCGTGATCGTCGCCGGCGTGCAGAAAGTCAAGCCCGGCGCGCCCGCGCGCGTCGCCGCGCCCGGCGCCGGCAAGCCGGCCCGGGGCTGAGGACTCGCCATGCCACGTTTCTTCATTGATCGCCCCGTCTTCGCGTGGGTGATCGCGATCCTGATCATGCTGGCGGGCATCGCCTCGATCTTCCGCCTGCCGGTCGAGGCTTACCCCGAGATCGCGCCGCCCAGCGTGGTGATCAACACCAGCTATCCGGGCGCCAGCGCCCAGGTGGTCGAGGACACCGTCACCTCGGTGATCGAGCAGCAGCTGACCGGGCTCGACGGCCTGCTCTACTTCAGCTCGTCGTCCAGCTCCAACGGCGGCTCCAGCATCACGGTGACGTTCCGGAACGGCACCAATCTCGACATCGCCGCGGTGCAGGTGCAGAACCGTGTCGCCGTCGCCGAGCCGCGGCTGCCCGCCGAGGTCATCGCCAACGGCGTGACGGTCAACAAGGCCAACGCCGGCTTCCTGATGGTGGTCGCGCTGCGCTCGAGCAATCCGCAGATCGACGCCTACGCGCTGAACAACATGCTGGCGTCGCAGGTGCTCAATCCGATCCTGCGCATCCCCGGCATCGGCAGCGCCAACCAGTTCGGCTCCGAGTACGCGATGCGCATCTGGCTCGACCCGCGCAAGCTGCAGGGCTACGGCCTGTCGGCGGCGGACGTGCTCGCCGCGGTCAGGGCGCAGAACGTGCAGACCGCCGCCGGCGCGATCGGCGCCGCGCCGGCGCTGGCCGGCCAGGCGATCACCGCGACGGTCAACGGCGAGAGCCGCTACACCACGCCGCAGCAGTTCGCCGACATCATCCTGCGCACCAACAGCAACGGCACCACGGTGCATCTCGGCGACGTCGCCCGCGTCGAGCTGGCGCCGTACAACTACGCCTTCGCGGCGCGCTACAACCGCCAGCCGATGGCCGGCCTCGGCCTGCAGCTGCTGCCCGGCGCCAACGCGCTCAAGGTCGCCGCCGCGGTGCGCGCGAAGATGGACCAGATCGTGCCGACGCTGCCCTCGGGCATCACCTGGTTCTCGCCCTACGACAGCACGACCTTCGTCAGCATCTCCATCGACGAGGTGGTCAAGACGCTGTTCGTGGCGATCGTGCTGGTGTTCCTGGTGATGTACCTGTTCCTGCAGAACCTGCGCGCCACGCTGATCCCGACCCTGGTGGTGCCGGTGGCTCTGCTGGGCACCTTCGCCGGACTCTATGTCGCCGGCTTCTCGATCAACATCCTCACCCTGTTCGGCATGGTGCTGGCGATCGGCCTGGTGGTCGACGACGCCATCGTGGTGGTGGAGAACGTCGAGCGCCACATCAGCGAAGAGGGCCTCGCCCCGCGCGAGGCCACCATCGTCGCGATGGAGCAGATCACCGGCGCGATCATCGCCATCACCCTGGTGCTGGCGGCGGTGTTCATTCCGGCGGCGCTGCTGTCGGGCAGCGTCGGCGCGATCTACCGGCAGTTCTCGCTGACCATCGCCATCTCGATGGGCATCTCGGCGCTGATGGCGCTGAGCTTCACCCCGGCGCTGTGCGCCAGCCTGATCAAGCCGGTCGATCACGAGAACCGCGCGCTGGGCTGGTTCAACCGCTGGTTCGGGCGCATGCAGCTGCGCTACCTCGACCGCGTGCGCTCGGCGATCCACCACACGCCGCGCTGGGGGTTCGTCTACGCGCTGATCATCGTGCTGGTGGGCGTGCTGTTCTGGAAGCTGCCGACCAGCTTCCTGCCCGAGGAGGACCAGGGCTACGCCTTCGCCATCGTGCAGCTGCCGCCCGGCGCCACCCTGCAGCGCACCACCGGCGTGCTCACCCAGATGGAGAACGTGATCCTGAAGAGCCCCGCCGTCGAGGGCATGGTCGACGTCGCCGGCTTCAGCTTCATCGGCTCCGGCGAGAACGTCGGCCTCGCCTTCATCCGCCTCAAGCCGTGGAGCGCGCGCACCAAGCCCGGCGAGCAGATCGGCGCCTTCATCAAGTGGGCCAACGGCGCGCTTTACGGCATCAAGGGCGCGCAGATCTTCGTCGTCAACCTGCCGGCGATCCGCGGCCTCAGCCAGTTCGGCGGCTTCGACATGGAGCTGGAAAACCGCGCCGGACTCAGCCGCGAGCAGCTGCTCGCCGCGCAGAACATCCTGCTGCAGAAGGCCGCGCAGAGCCCGCTACTCAACGGCGTGCGTCCCAATGGGCTCGCCGATGCGCCGCAACTGCAGCTGCACGTGGACCGCGTGCAGGCGGCGTCGATGGGCCTGTCGGTCACCGACGTCTACAGCGCCCTGCAGCTGATGCTGGCGCCGGTGTACGCCGACGACTTCAACTACGGCGGCCGCGTGCTGCGCGTGCTGCTGGAGGCCGACGCGCCCTACCGCATGAGTCCGCAGGCGCTGCAGGATTTCTACGTGCGCAGCAGCAGCGGCGCGATGGTACCGCTGTCGACCGTGACCACCGCCCGGTGGACCATGGGCCCGCCGGTGCTCGACAGCTACAACGGCTATCCGTCGATCGAGATCGTCGGCAACGCCGCGCCGGGCGTCAGCTCGGGCCAGGCGATGACGGCGATGCAGAACATCATCGACCGCGACCTGCCCAAGGGCATCAGTTACGAGTGGACCGGCCAGTCGCTGCAGGAAGTGCTCTCGGGCACGCAGGCGCCGATCGTCTACGGCATGAGCCTGATCGTGGTGTTCCTGGCACTGGCCGCGCTGTATGAGAGCTGGTCGATTCCGGTCGCGGTGCTGCTGGTGGTGCCGCTGGGCGTGTTCGGCTCGCTGGCGCTGACCTTCCTGCGCGGGCTGTCGGACGACATCTACTTCAAGGTCGGCCTGATCGCGATCATCGGCCTGTCGGCCAAGAACGCGATCTTGATCGTCGAGTTCGCCCGCGAACTGCAGCTCAAGGAGGGCAAGGGCCTGATCGCGGCGACGATGGAAGCGGCGCGACTGCGCCTGCGCCCGATCCTGATGACCTCGCTGGCGTTCATCCTCGGCGTGCTGCCGCTGGCGATCTCCAGCGGTGCCGGCGCCAACAGTCGCCAGGCCATCGGCACCGGCGTGATCGGCGGCATGCTCGGCGCGACCCTGATCGGCATCTTCATGATCCCGATGTTCTACGTCGTCGTGCGCCGCCTCGGCGGCGATCGCAGCGACGGCACCGAGGAGCAGGGCGAGGACGTGATCCGACCGTTCGACTGAGCGGCTGCGAATCTTTCTGCTGTGCGCCCGCGTGGTCCCTCGCCCCCAGCGTGGTTGGAGGCGAGGGAACCACGTCGCCGAGAAGCCCGGATGCAGCGCAGCGGAATCCGGGGTCAGGCAGCACCGACGATGCGGTATGTGACGATGAACCCGGATGGCGGCCTGAGGCCAGCATCCGGGCTACGCGAGCCAGCCCCGCGCGTGGTCAGACATTGACGAAAACAACGGCCCGGCGATTTTTTTCTTGTGCGCCCCGGGCAACCCATCGACCGGGTGACTGCAGCGGCGCCGGCGCTATCCTGCGGCATCGGCCACACCGGAGCCTGTGCATGCACACCGAACATCCCGGACTCCACTCGCGCCGCCGGCGTTCGCCACTGCTGGCAGCGCTGCTGGCCACGATCACTGCATGCGTCACGATCGCCGGCGCGGCGCCGGCCACGGCCGCCCGGCCGCGTGCCACGCTGCAGCAGGTGCTCGCGGCCTCCAAACCGTCCGACTGGCGCGCGCTCGATCCGTCACACGCGCTGGTGATGACCTTGCCGCAGGGCCGCGTGGTGATCGAACTGGCGCCGGCCTTCGCGCCGCGCCACGTCGCCAACATCGAAATGCTGGCGCGTGCGCACTTTTTCGACGGCCTCACCATCAACCGCGTGCAGGACGACTTCGTCACCCAGTGGGGCGACGCGGATTCGGACAACCCCGCCAAGGCGCGCCCGCTGCCCGCGGACGCGC
>JAJYMF010000344.1 GCA_021787175.1 Pseudomonadota bacterium
CTAGCCACCATCGCTCCTTCTTCGCGCTGTTAATTGTGTAGAAGGAGATGTTGAACCTTTTGCCCTCATACTTCTTACGATGCTGACCGATCGCTTGGATGTATGCGTAGTGGAATCCATTGACTAACTTGCTTACGTCGAACAACCACTCCTCGTGTCCGTAGCCTGTCTTAGTCTCATACGCACCAGAGCTACCGTTGGCGACCTTTCCTGCTTTACCCGATGGGTATTGCCAGTTATTCGCGTTCCAGCAAATTCTTGCCACTTTTTCTTTGTTCATACACACATCTTCTCGAGGGAGCTAACGCTTGATTTAAGCGGCGCCGGTACGGCGTCCGCTTGGACCAGATGTTAGGCCCTTGGCTCGTTGCCCTCCGGGGGCCACACATTGAGATCAGTGGCTTTTACGTCTGGTGTCTCAAGTTTCAGCAATATGCGGCGGGCTTGAACAATTGTCTCATTCGTGTCCGCGGCATCCGGAGCGTTTGCCAGCCTTGCACAAAGTAAATCGAGAAGGCTTTTGTCTATCAGAAGGATGTTTTTCCAGTAAATGGTCTGAATCCGCCACCTAGCCTCACCATCGAATTTTGTGCCGAGGTAGGTAGAGCGAACCCATTCTGAGAGAATCTCAACAACAGCCGCACTAGCTTCTTGTTGCTTGAGGCGAGCTTGGCGCTCTTCACGCAACTTCTCACGTCTCAGATTGAACCTATGGTCGAGATAAAGAGTGATGATGCTGCCGCCGATTCCAGCGCCTAACAGACCCGAAAAGAAGTTTGACCAGTCCATGTTCGTCTCCTGAGGCCTAACGTGCGAATTCAGCGGATGGCAAAAAGGCGCAGCTTTTTGACAGTCCGCTGGAATGACTTGTTGGGCGGCCAGTTGTTCCGCACGCTCTACATCAGGGGCAGCGCCATCATTACGAGGCTGGCAACCCCCACCAGCCACACGAACGACCGCAGCATGGGAATGCCGCTCACGTACGCCGGTACGTAGACGATACGCGCTATAAGAAAGACCAATGCAGCATCGGCCACCTCGCCCGTGTCGCGGCCCTTGACCAGCGCGAGCAGCGCCAGGGCGAGGAACATCGGCAAAGCCTCCAGCATGTTGTTCTTGGCACGGTCCAGCCGGCCCACGACAACCGACATCTCCGGCGGATTGTCGCGGTTTCCCACGATACCCCACAGGTCGGAACCGAAGCGCGATGTTTCCTGCAAGAAGAGCTGCACCATGTAAAGTGCTAGCACCAGAAGGATGATTGTTGTCAGAGTCATCGGCTTGGGCTCCTTGTGAGATTCAGAAGATCGGCCTTGATGGCCACTAAGTCAAAACCGTCGACGCGGGCATGGTGCGTCATCATGTCCATATAACCTCTAACGCCTGGGCCAGGCCCCGGCGCGTAGCGCCGTCGGCTACGGCCCGTTGTTGGCTGCACCTTTCATCTCCAGGATCAGTACTTCCGATGGCACTCCAAACGGAGTCACAACCCTTCGGTGCACAACCCGCCACTCTCGTGGATTAACAAAGGCATCGACATGAATCGGACGGCAGCCACCAACGATGGCGGGGTTGAGGCGAAATACCGACATCCATAGAGACGACACGATGCGCGACGGAACGTTGACGCCTCTTGTCAGGCTTGCGATACAGACTTTGCCGCCGGGCACCATCACGCGACGTGACTCAGAGAAGAAACTTTCGATGTCTACCTCTGAGAGTAGGTCTAGGACATAGTTGGAGACAACGCGGTCGACTGAATGCTCCGGAAGAGGAAACCGAACAGCGCCATCGGACAAGCCAACTTGCACACGCTCGCCATACAGCTCTAGCCGGCGCTTCGCGAGGCCAATCATGACGGGGCTGATGTCGCAGCCGAAATAGCTCGCCGAGGGAGATAGGTGCTTCTCAAGAAGGCGTGCGGCAAACTTGCCGGTGCCACAGCCAAACTCAAAAACGCACCGGGAGCCTTGGAAGCTTGCATGGGCCACCAGGTCATTGAGCGCGGGGTCCTCGTAGAAGCCCTGGCTGTCTTGCTTCTTCCCGAATCGGTCGTAGTAAGCCTGCGTGGCAGACGGACTTAGCACATGATCCTTGCTGGGCATGTATGTCCCCCTCGTTTGTCCGCCCAACGCTTGAGTTAAGCGGCGGCGTAGCCGTCCGCCTTGAACGAAATGTTAGAGCCCAAACGCCGCTTTGAGCGCACGTTCGTGCTTGTTTGGCTTGCGTTGTGGGCTATTGATTACGCCGGGAACACAGATATTTTTTAGGAACTTTGTGTTCTTTGCGTTACGCAGATTAGCATTTCGGTTGAGTGCGACGCCAAACAGAAATGTCTCTAAGTACTCGATGTCCTTGTGCGAATTTGCTGATGGCTTTGCGAAACGGCCAGTGGGAGTTTCCTTGGCAATTAGAAACATCTGACCAGTAACGCCAACCTTACCAACCACGGGAGGGTTGTAGTGATTGACCTGAAATGCTCCGTAAGCCTCACCTTTGAAAGTGCGCTTCGTGGTGAGCCCTACGTACCAAGGAAGCGCCCCACGCTTTGCCTTGACTACGAAAACGTAGCAGCCGCAAGCCATGGATAGCCCAGGAACAGCGCTTTCGACTGATTGCCAAAATAGCTTTTTTGCCGCTGCAGAGTTGTCGATTAGACCACCCGTACGCGGCATATCAAACGGCCCATACACAGCAAATTTCATAGGTGTCCCCCTTGGGCTCTAACGCTGGAATTGAGCGGCGGCGAAGCCGTCCGCCTCGAATGAATGGTTAGGCGCCACTGCGGCCAGCCAAGTGCGCCTGGAGGTCGCGAACCTCCTGTTGCAGCCGTAGAACCGGCCCTTGGCTGAGCAAAAGAATGCCGAGCGCAAACGCCTCCATGAGCCAGCTCTCGGCATCGAAGCCTGCGCGGCGCGCGATAGCGGTGCCGGCAAAGGGGACAATGACCACACCGACATAGGCGCACAGGGTGCCAACAGTTTTCAGATTCATATGACTGTCCTTGTGAGGCCTAACGCAGAGGTAAGCGGCGGCGGTACGCCGTCCGCTTGAGCGCCGTGTTAGACGGCAAGCCGCTCATAGCTTGACCTCTAGCCACCCGTTGACTGCGCAGCTTACAGCAAGGTCCGTTTGCTCTTGCGAAAACTGTGCGGTTGGACTCGTGGTATTGACCGTTAGCACATGCTCGCGATCATCCAGAAGCGCGACATCGACACCAGCAGGAAGCTGCCCAGCGGGTAACTGACCAATGGCGCCGTTGACCATGAAGACGGGTTGCCGCACTGCCTTAGCGGCAAACTGCAAGATCGCGCTATGCGCGTTACCGATAACGGGATAGAAAACAGATTTGTGGTAATAAGCCAAAAGTTGCCCCTTGCCGTCTAACAAGAAGTAGACCCCGGATCCGGGGTGTAGCGCGGCATCGTCCGCCCCAGGCGGGAGCGCGTCAAGATCAAGCCTTGCGATCGATCAATGGCTTGCAGAACGAGGGCAGTATTACGGTACCGCAATGCAAGCCTTGTATGTCGATGAATGCAGGGGCGTAACGGCTTACGGGTGCGAGCCCGAGGGCGTATAGGCCGTTGAACCGGCTGTTCCGCTTGCAGGGAGCGCAAGCGAATTCAGCAAAGCTCTGTGGTGAGCGGCAGCGCCAGGACTAACGATGCGGCCGAACGGCGGGGCTCAGACATCCGCCCCGTCGGGCCAGCCCTCGCGTGTGCCGCGATGAAGCACACGGTCGCTCTCCTGCACCGCCCCGGCCGGAATCGCGGGCGCACCGGCAACGCGGGCGTAGATCGGCGCGAAGTCCTGCTGGGTGGCGGCGAACAGCTGCTCGAAGCCGTCGATGACGAAGTAGGTCTTCTGGTAGCTGTCGATGCGGTAGCGGGTGCGCATCACGCGCTCCAGCTCGAAGCCGATGCGGTTGGGCGCGGGCGATTCCAGGCAATGGATCGACTCGCCCTTGGAGCTGACGATGCCGGCGCCGTAGATGCGCAGGCCCGCGGGCTCGCGGATCAGGCCGAACTCGACCGTGTACCAGTACAGCCGCGTGAGATTCAGCAGGGCCTCGTCGCCGAACTCGCGCTGCGCGCGCAGGCCGCCCTGCCCGTAGGCCTGCATGTAGTCGGCGAACACCGGGTTCATCAGCAGCGGCACGTGGCCGTACAGGTCGTGGAACAGATCCGGTTCGGCGATGTAGTCGAGCTGGTCGGGGCGGCGGATCCACCAGGTGACCGGAAAACGCCGCTGCGCGAGGTGCTCGAAGAACACCGCCTCGGGCAGCAGGCCCTCGACGCCGACCAGCTCCCAGCCGGTGGCGGCGCGCAGGTGACGGTTGAGTTGATCGAAGCGCGGAATGGCGTCCTCGCCCATCGCCAGCGCCTGCTGGTTGGCGAGGAACGCGGCGCAGGCGCGACCGGGCAGCAGCTCGCGCTGGCGCTTGAACAGCGCCGCCCAGACCGCGTGATCGCTGCGCGAGTAGTCGCCCCAGGGCTGCTCGACCACGCCGGTGGCGTACATCGGGATCACGCCGCGGTCGGTGGCGAGGTTCTCGACGCGGCGCGGCGTGCTGGTGGCATTCATCGGATCGCTTCCTCGCGGCTGGGCTGGCGCGTGGCTTGATGCTTCGATCCTAGCGCGGCACGGACGCAAGTTGGCGCCTTTGTTGTGGATGATCGCTGTTCATGCGCAATAATCAGCCACGATTTGATCATGTGACGCAATGGATGACCATGACCGTGCTCGATCGCACCGATCGCCGCCTGCTGGCCGCGCTGCAGGCCGAGGGCCGCATCAGCAATGCCGAGCTGGCGGCTCGCGTGCAGTTGTCGCCCTCGGCCTGCCTGCGCCGGGTGCAGCGGCTGGAGCAGGCCGGCGTGATCGCGGGGTATCGCGCCGAACTCGACGCCGCGGCGCTGGGCCTCGACCTCACCGCCTTCGTGCGCGTGCAGCTGGCTCGCCACGACCGCGACAGCGTCGAGCGTTTCGCGCGCCAGGTCGCCGACTGGGACGAGGTGATCGCCTGCCACGCGCTGACCGGCGACATGGACTATCTGCTGCACGTGGTGGTCGCCGACCTCGAGCACTTCTCGCGCTTCCTGCTCGACCGCCTGCTCAACGACGCCGGTGTGGCCGACGTCAATTCGAGCTTCGTATTGCGCACGGTCAAGCCGCTGCGCGGACTGCCGGTGACCGGTTGATACCCGTTGCGTTCAATCGATACGCGGGGTAGCCCGGATGGAGCCCCATGGGGGCGGAATCCGGGGCTCGATGCAGCATCCTTCCCGGATTCTGCTGCGCTGCATCCGGGCTGCACCGTTTTCGTAGCGTGATCGCGAACGGGTATGAATCCGCGGCGACGCGGGCATGGGACGATGAACGCGAGGCGTCCGCTGCGGTCGGACGTCCCGGCGGCACCACGTCCAGCTGTTAAAGTTGCGTTAGCCATGCATGCAAGCCCAGTCGCCCCACCCGCCGCCCGCGATCGTCGTCGTCTGTTGCGCTACGGCGTACGGGTGCCGCAGCTGGTGCTGCACATCCTGATCGCGCCGCTGCTGGCGGTCGTCGTGGCGCTGCTGCCGGCGCACAGCGCCCGCGATGCCGGCCACGAACCGCTGGCGCACCGCATCGTGCGCTGGTGGTCGGCGCGGCTGCTGCGCATTTTCGGCATGCAGGTACGGCGCGCCGGCGAGCCGCTGGCCGACCCGGTGCTGTTCGTCGCCAACCACGTCTCGTGGCTCGACATCGAGCTGCTGCACACCCAGCGCGCGGCCTGTTTCGTGGCCAAGGCCGAGATCGCCGGCTGGCCGCTGGTCGGCTGGCTGGCGGCGCGCGCCGGCACCCTCTTCCACCGGCGCGGCAGCACGCACTCGCTGGGCGCGGTGATGGCGGTGATGGTCGAGCGGCTGCGCCAGGGTCGCGCGGTGGCGGTGTTCCCCGAGGGCGGCATCGACCACGCCAGCGGCACTTATCGCGTGCGCACTTTTCACGCCCGCATCTTCCAGGCGGGGGTCGATGCGGGGGTGCCCGTGCAGCCGGTGGCGCTGGCCTACCGCCGCGACGGCGCGCTCTGGGACGATGCCACCTTTCGTCCCGGCGAGAGCTTTCTCGGCAATTTCCTGCGCCTGCTGGGCGAGTCGGGACTGCAGGCCGAGGTGACGTTCCTGGCGCCGGTCGTCGCCAGCGGGGATGGCCGTCGGCGCCTGGCCGAGGCCGCGCGCGACGCCATCGCGACGCATCTGGAGCAGCATCCATGACCCTGCCGCGCGCCGCCGATTTCAGGCCGCCGCGCTGGTTGCGCAACCGCCATGTGCAGTCGCTGCTGGGCTCCAGCCCGCTGCGGCGCTGGCTGACCCAGCGCCGCGCGCTGGCGCTGGAGACGCACGCGGTGGCGGAGATCCTCGAGGCCGGCGACGCGCGCCTGGCCGGCTATCACACGGCGCAACGGGTGCGTCCGCGATCGCGCGGCACGGTCGTGCTGCTGCACGGCTGGGAGGGCAGCGCGCAGTCCAACTATGTGCTGGCCACCGGCGCGCGGCTGCTGTCGGAAGGCTGGGACATCTTCCGCCTCAACTTTCGCGACCACGGCGACACCCATCACCTCAACCCCGGCCTGTTCCACTCCTGCCGCATCGACGAGGTGGTGGCCGCGGTCGCCGCCGCCGCGCGCGCGCATCCGGCGCCGAAGCTGGCCGTGGTCGGCTATTCGCTGGGCGGCAACTTCGCGCTGCGCGTCGCGCTGCGTGCGCCGGCGGCCGGCATCCCGCTCGACTACGCGCTGGCGGTGTGCCCGGTGATCAGCCCGCGCAACGGCCTGGCGCGGATCGAGCGCGCGCTGTGGATCTACCACGCCTATTTCATGCTGAAGTGGCGCGACTCGCTCAAGCGCAAGCAGGCGGCGTTCCCCGGCCACCGCTATTTCGAGCCCGGCGAGCTGCGCCAGAACATGAGCGGTCTGACCCGCAGCATGGTCGAGCGGCACACCGGCTTCGGCACCTTGGACAATTACCTCGATGGCTACTCGATCGCCGGGGACCGGCTCGCCGGCCTGCAGGTTCCGGCAACCCTCCTCACCGCGCGCGACGATCCGGTGATCCCGGTGTCCGACTTCGAGGCGCTGCGCCTGCCGGCCGGCGTCGAGCTGGATATCGCCGAGCACGGCGGGCACTGCGGCTTTCTCTCCGGCTGGCGTCTGCGCAGCTTCGCCGAGGACTACATCAGCGCCCGTCTCGATCGCCTGGCGCCCTGAAGCGCGCCGCCGCCGCGCTGGCATAATCGCCGGCTGACCCGGAGCACGGCATGCGCGACGAAATCCTCGAACTGGAACGCAACGGTCGCCTCGACGAGGCCGCGACGCGCGCGCGCGCCTGGGTGCAGGCGGCGCCGCAGGACGTCGAAGCGCGGCATCTGTATGCGCTGGCCCTGCTGCGCAACGGCGATGCCGCGGCGGCGCTGATCGAGGCCGATGCGGCCGCGACGCTGGCACCGCAGGCGCCGACGGTGCAGCTCACCCGCGGCCGCGCCGCGCTGGCCAGTGGCGACACCGCGCGCGCGCGCGCCGCGTTCGAGCAGGCGCGTGCGCTCGATCCCAACCTCGCCGGCGCGCATGCGGGGCTGGCCTCGCTGGCGCTGGGCGCGGGCGATCTGGCCGCCGCCGAAAGCGGCTATCGCACTGCGCTGCGCGCCGACGGCGACGACCCGCACGCGCTGCTGGGGCTGGGCCAGGTGCTGGCGCTGAAGGGCGATCTGGCCGCCGCCGGGCGCTGCTTCGGCGCGGCGATCGAACTGCTGCCCGACGAACCGACGGCGCAGGTCAGCCTGGGCCTCACCCTGCTGGCGCAGGGCCACTACGACTTTGCCGCGCGCGCGTTCGAGAATGCGCTGGCGCGCCAGCCGGACTACGCCTATGCGCGCCTGCTGCTGGGCGAAACCGAGCTGCTGCGCCGGCGTTTCGACGTTGCGGTACAGGCTTTCGACGCCCTGCTCGATCATCCGCAGTTTGCCGCCACGGCGCTGGCGGGGCGTGGCGACGTGGCGCTGGCGCGCGGCGCGGCGGCCGAAGCGCGGACCTGGTTCTAGCGCGCACTGACGCGCGACCCGGCCGTCGAGCGTGCCGCGCTGGGCCGCGCGCGCAGTCTCAACGAGCAGGGCTTTGCCGCGCCGGCTTGCGAGGGTCTTGCCGCGTTCGTGGACGCCCATCCCGCCGCGCATGCCGTGCGCTCGCTGCTGGCCGAGCTGCTGCAGGGACGCGGCCGGGTCGCGGAGGCGCTGGCGCTGTGGCGCGACGGCGTCGCCCGCTATCCCGAGATCGGCTCGCTGCGCGGCGATCTGGCGCTGGCGCTGGAGCGCAGCGGCGACTTCGACGCCGCCGACAGCGAGGCCGAGCACGCCGCCGCGCGCGGACGCTGGACGCCGCTGACCCTGCTGCGCGCGCGCGCCGCGCTGCGGGCCGGTGCCTACAACCTCGCCCGTGACCGCCTCGCCACGCTCGATCGCGAGCGCCTGATCGACCGCCAGACGCGGCAGCGCTTCCATCTGCTGGGCCTGGCCCACGACGGCGCCGGCCGCTACGCCGAGGCGCTGCTGGCGTTTCGCGAACTGCAGCGCATCGATGCCGGCCCGCTGCCGGTGTTGCCGGATCTCGCGGTCTATGCCGAGACGCTGCAGATGCTGGCGGCGTTGCCGGATTCGGCCCGCCCGCGACATGCGCCCCCGGTGCTGCTGGTCGGCCTGCCCGGTGCCGGCGCCGATCGTCTTGCGGCGCTGCTGGCCGATCAGGCGGGCGTGCGCCTGCGCCGCGACCATCTCGATGGCGGCGGCGATTTTTTGGCGGCGGCCGACGACCCGCGCCTGCTGGGCGCGCTGGCGGCAGGCGAACTGGAGGTGCTGGCGCGTCGCTATGCGCGCGGCCACGAGCGCCTCGGCGCGTCCGCCGATACGCTGATCGTGGACTGGCTGCCGCATCTGGATGCGCGCGTGCTGCCGGTGCTCAAGCGCGTGCTGCCCGGCGT
>JAJYMF010000444.1 GCA_021787175.1 Pseudomonadota bacterium
TCACCTCGGCGACGCTGGATACCGCGCGCTTTGCTGCGCACTTCGGCGGCGCGCCGGTGCTGACGGTGGAGGGCCGCGCGCACCCGGTCGAGCTGCGCTGGCGGCCGCCGCCCGAGCGCGGCGAGGCCAACCTGAGCGAGCAGATCGTCGCCGCGCTGGACGAGATCAGCCGCGACGATCCGCGCGGCGACGTGCTGGTGTTCCTGCCCGGCGAGCGCGAGATCCGCGATGCGCACCTGGCGCTGGCGCGGCACCAATACCGCGAGACCGAGATCCTGCCGCTGTACGCGCGGCTGTCGGCCGCCGAGCAGGACCGCGTGTTCCGGCCCGGCCCGCAGCGGCGCGTGGTGCTGGCCACCAATGTCGCCGAGACCTCGCTGACGGTGCCGCGCATCCGCTACGTGGTCGACGCCGGCAGCGCGCGGGTCAAGCGCTACAGCCCGCGCAGCCAGATCGAGCGCCTGCACGTCGAGCCGGTCGCGCAATCCGCGGCCGATCAGCGCAAGGGCCGCTGCGGCCGCGTCGGCCCCGGCATCTGCTACCGCCTGTACGGCGAGGACGACTACGCGCGGCGACCGCTCTACGCCGATCCGGAGATCGCGCGCTCGTCGCTGGCCGGCGTGATCCTGCGCATGCTGGCGCTGGGCCTCGGCGCGGTCGAGACGTTTCCGTTTCTCGATCCGCCGGAGCCGCGCGCGATCGCCGACGGCTACCGGCGCCTCGGCGAACTGGGCGCGATCGACGCCGAGCGGCGCCTGACCGCCAACGGCCGGCTGATGGCGCGGCTGCCGATCGACGTGCAGCTGGCGCGCATGCTGGTCGAGGCCAGCGCGCGCGGCACGCTGCGCGAGTTGACCACGATCGTCGCCTTCCTCAGCACCCAGGACCCGCGCGAACGTCCCGCCGACGCGCGCCCGCAGGCCGATGCCGCGCACGCCGCGTTCGCCGATCCGAAGTCGGATTTCGTCGGCGTGCTCAAGCTGTGGGACGCCTACAGCGCCGCGCACGAGGAGTTGACGCAGTCGAAGCTGCGCGACTGGTGTACGCGGCACTTCCTCAGTTTCCTGCGCATGCGCGAGTGGCGCGAACTGCATCGGCAGCTGCTGCTGGTGACCGAAGAGCTGGGGCTCGAAAGGCCGGGACCCGAAAGGCCGGGACTCGGGACTCGGGACTCGGGACTCGAAAGGCCGGGTCCCGAGTCCCGGCCTTCCTCTGAGTCCCGACTCTACGAATCCATCCACCGCTGCATCCTCGCCGGCCTGCCGACCCAGGTCGGGCGCAAGGACGAGCGCGGCGGCTACCGCGGCACGCGCGAGCGCAAGTTCCAGATTTTCCCCGGTTCGGCGCTGGCCAAGGCGTCGCCGCAGTGGCTGCTGGCGGCGCAGATCCTCGATCTCGGCGGCAAGGTCTGGGGCCTGATGTGCGCGCGCGTCGAGCCGGCATGGATCGAGCAGCAGGCCGCGCATCTGGTCAAGCGCAGCTGGCGCGATGCACGCTGGTCGCGCCCGCGCGGCGCGGTGATCGCCGACGAGCAGGTGACCCTGTTCGGCCTGACCCTGGTCGAGAAGCGCACAGTGACCTTCCAGCGCCAGGAACCGGCGCAGGCGCATGCGATCTTCGTGCATGAGGCGCTGCTGCCCGGCGCCATCGACTGCCGCGCCGATTTCGTCCATGCCAACCGCCGCGTGCGGGAGCAGGCGCAGGAGATCGAGGCGCGCCAGCGCCGTCAGGGCCTGCTGAAATCCGACGCCGCGCTGGAAGGATTCTTCGCCGGGAAGCTGCCCGCCGACATCGCCAGCGCGGCGGCGCTGGATGCCTGGTACCGCAAGGCGGCGCCGGCCGCGCAGGCCGCCCTGCGCTGGTCGCTGGCCGACGTGCTCGAGGGTCCCGACGCGCTCGACGCCGGCGCCTATCCGGCGGCGCTGGAGCTGGCCGGCCAGCGCCTGCGTCTGGACTATCGCTTCGTCCCCGGCGACGCCGCCGACGGCGTCACCCTCCACCTGCCGCTGGCGCTGCTCAACGCGCTGCCCGCCGCGCGCTGCGAATGGCTGGTGCCGGGGCTGCTGGCGGAGAAGGCGGCCGAGCTGATCCGCGGCCTGCCCAAGGCGCTGCGGCGCAACTTCGTGCCGGCGCCGGACTTCGCCCGTGCCTTCGCCGAGGCCGAAGCCGCGCGCGACGAACCGCTGGCGGCGGCGCTGGCGGCGTTTCTGGCCCGCGCCATCGGCGTCGCCGTGAGCGCGGCCGACTTCGCCGCCGGCGAGCTGCCGGCGCATCTGCGCATGCGCTTTCGCATTCACGACGAGCACGGCGCGACGCTGGCCGAGGGGCGCGATCTGGAGGCGATCCGCGCCGAGTGGGCGGCCTCCGCGCGGGCGGCGTTCGCGCGCCGCACCGACGCCGAACTGGTGCGCGAGGACGTCGCCGGGTTCGACTTCGACGACATCCCCGCCGCGGTGCAGGGTACCGGTGGGCTGACCGCCTATCCGGCGCTGGTGGATCTGGGCGACGCGGTGGCGCTGCGCGTGTTCGAGCACGCCGAAGCTGCCGATGCCGAGCATCGCCGCGGCGTCGAGCGCCTGCTGCGGCGCGCGCTGGCGGTGGAATTCAAGCGCGCACGCCGGCAGCTGCCGATCGCCAACGCGCTGGCGCTGAAGTACGCGGTGCTGGGCAGTCTCGAGGGCCTGCGCGAGGATCTGGTCGAGGGCGGTTTCGCCGATCTGCGCGCCGCGCAGGATTTCGGTGTGCGCACGCGCACGGCGTTCGCGGCGCTGCAGGCCGCCTGCGCGCGTGAACTCTTTGCCGCCGCGCTGGAGCGGCTGCGGCTCGCCGAGCCGATCATCGTCGCGCAGGCCGAGCTGACACCGTGGCTCGAACCGCCGCTGCTCGGTTTCGCGCGCGCCAGTTACGACGACCTGCGCGAGCAGCGCGATCACCTGCTGAGCGCGGGCTTCCTGCGCGAACTGGCGCCGGAGCGGCTGGCGCACTACCCGCGCTACCTCAAGGCGATGCGCCTGCGCGGCGAGCGCCTGCGTCTCGATCCGGCACGCGATCAGTCGCGGATGCTGCAGGTGCTCCCGTATCGGCGAGCCTGGCTCAGGGCGCGCACCGGCGACGCCGATCCTGCCGCGCTGGACGCTCTGCGCTGGCTGATCGAGGAGCTGCGGGTGTCGCTGTTCGCGCAGGAACTGGGCACCGCCGAGACGGTGTCGCCCAAGCGCATGCAGCGCGCGCTGCAGGCACTGGAGGCAGGCGCCGCGGGAAGCGAGAAGCAGAAGCGGGATTCTTCGCTGCGCTCAGAATGACAAAGTCACTGTCATCCTGAGGTCGAAGACCGAAGGATCTGGCGATCCGACGGCGTGGCCGACGTCAGCGCACGCGCTCGACGCGCAGGCTGTCGCTGCAGCCGTGCACGTACATCAGCCAGCTGCCGAGCATCATCGGCTTGATCGTCACCTTGGGGTCGGTGACCTGCTGGCAGCTGCCGCTGCTGCCGTCGGAGGTCTTCCAGACCTGGCCGTTGGCGAGGTTGAAGGTGCTGTGGCTGTCCCAGCCGCTGAACGTGCCGACCAGGTTCGACTCGGCCGCGGTGCGGGCCTGATCGACCGGCGTGCGGTAGCCGTACATGTTGGCGGGGCCGACCACCGTCGGCGCGGCCGTGCCTGCCGTGGTGCCGTGCGTCTGCAGCCACCGGTCGAGGTACTTCAGTTCGTCGGGGCTGAGCCTGTCGAGGCCGGCGCGCTTGAAATCGGCCTGCGACATGCGCTCCTCCAGCGAGGAGAACGACTGCGCATGCGCGCTGCCGGCGGCGACCAGGAGGGCGAGGGCAAGGATTCGGATTCGCATGGCGCCATGCTAGCAGGCACCCCGGCACGCTCACAGGGGGCCGCGCTAAGCTTGCCTGCACCTGTCATCGCCGCGACCGCATGCGCTCCGAACGCGATCCGCTCGACTCCTGGCGTGCCCGCGATCCGGCGCCGGTGCTGGCGCGGGCGCTGGAGCTTGCCGCGCCGGGTCTCGCTGACGGCGCGCTGGCGGCGGCCACGCTGGACATCCTGCAGTCGCTCGACTGCGACACCGACACCCTCGCCGCGGCGCTGTGCTACGAGCACGCCCGCGCGGCGCCCGAAGCCTGGGATGCCGTCGCCGCCAGCTGGCCCGAGGGCGTGCGCCGCCTGGTCGAGGGCCAGCGCGCCGCCGAGCAGGTGTGGACGCTGCACGCGCAGCGCAGCGCGCACAGCGGCGCCGAGGGCCTGCGCCGGCTGCTGCTGGCGATCATCCGTGATCTGCGCGTGGTGTTCGTGCTGCTGGCGCGCCAGCTGGCGCGCATGCGCGCCGCCGGCGACCGTCCCGAATCCGAGCGCCGGGCGCTGGCGGAACTGACCGCCGACATCCACGCGCCGCTGGCCAACCGGCTGGGCATCTGGCAGCTGAAGTGGGAGCTGGAAGACCTCGCCTTCCGCTACCTGCAGCCCGACACCTATCGGCGCATCGCCGCACTGCTCGACGAGCGCCGCGACGACCGCGAGCGCTACATCGCGCAGTGCACGCATCGGCTTGCCGAGGCGCTGGCCGAGGCGGGCCTCCGCGCCGAGCTGACGGGGCGGCCCAAGCACATCTATTCGATCTGGAAAAAGATGCAGCGCAAGGGCGTGGAGTTTTCCGAGCTGTACGACATCCGCGCGCTGCGCGTGCTGGTCGACGACGTGCCGGCCTGCTACGCCGCGCTGGGCGTGGTGCATCAGCTGTGGCCGCACGTGCCGGGCGAGTTCGACGACTACATCGCGCGGCCCAAGGGCAACGACTACCGTTCGCTGCACACCGCGGTCACCGGACCCGAGGGCAAGACCTTCGAGGTGCAGATCCGCACCCGCGAGATGCACCGCGCCGCCGAGCTCGGCATCGCCGCGCACTGGCGCTACAAGGAAGGCGGTGGCGCCGACGTCGCGTTCGAGAGCAAGGTGGCGTGGATGCGCCGGCTGCTGGAAGCGCGCGGTGACGGCGAGGACGATGCCGCCCTGCTGGCGGGCTTCCGCACCGACCTGCTCGAGGATCGCGTCTATGTGCTGACGCCGAAGGGCGAGGTGATCGACCTGCCGCGCGGAGCGACCGTGCTCGATTTCGCGTATCACATCCATACCGAGGTCGGGCACCGTTGCCGCGGCGCCAAGCTCAACGGCCGCATCGTGCCGCTGACCTTCCAGCCGGCCAGCGGCGACCGCGTCGAGATTCTCACCGGCAAGGTCGCCGAGCCGAGCCGCGACTGGCTGTCGCCGCATCACGCCTTCCTCGCCACCGCGCGCGCGCGGGAGAAGTTGCGCGCCTGGTTCCGCCGCGTCGAGCACGACGCCAATCTCGCCGCCGGCCGCGCCCTGCTCGAGCGCGAGCTGCGGCGGCTGGCACTGCCGGTGGTCGATCTCGAGCGGGCGCCCCTGCGGCTGGGCCTGAAGTCGATCGACGAACTCTACGAAGCGCTGGCGCTGGGCGAGATCGGCAGCGGCCAGCTGGCGCGCGCGCTGCATGAGCCGGCCCCTGCCGCCGCACGCCCCGCCGGCGCCACGATGCGGCCGCCGCGCGGCGATCCCGGCGCGCTGACCATCGACGGCGTCGGCAATCTGCTGATGGCGCTGGCGCGCTGCTGCCAGCCGCTCCCCGGCGACGCCGTCGCCGGCTTCGTCACCCGCGGTCGCGGCGTCTCGGTGCATCGAGCCGACTGCCGCAGCCTGGCGCGACTGGCCGCGCGCAGCCCCGAACGGGTGATCGACGTGCAGTGGGGGCGTGCGCCGGCGCAGGCCTACCAGGCCGACATCGGCGTACGCGGCTACGACCGCAAGGATCTGATCAAGGACGTCACCGGCCTGATCACCCATGCCGGCGCGCACATCGTCGCCTCGTCCACGCGCGCCGCGGAGAGCGGCGAGGTGGACATGCGCTACACCCTGCGCGTGCGCGATTTCGAGCAGCTGGCGACCCTGCTCGCCAAGCTGGGCGCGCTGGCCAACGTGTTCGACGCGCGCCGCCTGCGCGGCGGCTGAACCCGACCCCGCCCGGCCATGCCCGGGCCACAGTGCGCCGATGTCGCGAGACGCATGGCCGGCGGCTGAATTCGCGCGTCCGTGCGCTCCGCTCCTCGCGTCGGCCGATGCTAGAGTGAGTTGATGAACGCGCGAAGACCCGCCAGCGCATGAACGCACCGCACGATCGCGAACGCCGTCCGCCGCCGCGCACCGAGCCGACCCTGGGCGACCTCGATCGCCTGCGCCCGGCCGACGATCTGCCGCACATCCGCGTCGAGCCGCGCGTGCGCGCGCCGGCTGCTGCGCCGCCGCGCCGGCCGGCGGGCCGGCGGGCCTGGTGGCCGTTGCTGCTGATCCTGCTGGCGCTGGTCGCCGGCTCATGGGTGGTCTTCAATCCCGGCCCGCTGCGCGCGCTGTTCCCCAGCACCGAACTCAACATCCTGCTGACGCGCGGCGACCGCGCGCTCGCTGCCGGCCAGCTCGGCGGCGACGGCACCCAGGGCGCGCGCGGGGACTACGAGGCCGCGCGCGCGATGGAGCCCGACAACGAACGCGCGCTGGCGGGATTGAACCGCGTCGGTCAGGCCGAACTGGCCCGCGCCCGCAGCGAGCTGGCGGCGCACCGGCTGGACGCCGCCGAAGCGTCGCTGACACAGGCCCGCGAGCTGCTCGGCGGCGGTCCCGACGTGGATCGACTGGCGACCGCGCTGCGCGCTGCGCGCAACGCCGGCGTGCAGATCGAGGCGCTGGTCGGGCGCGCGCAGCAGGCGCTGGCGGATGGCAACCTTGACGGCAGCGACGGCGCCGCCGCGCTGTATCGCCGGGTGCTCGACGCCGATCCCGGCAACGCCGTCGCCCGCCACGGACTCGACCAGGTCGGCGATGCGCTGGCGACGCAGGCGCGTGCGGCGCTGGACGCCGGCAACACCGCGCAGGCTGCCACCCTGCTCGATCGCCTGGCCGCGCTGCGACCCGCCGACGCCGATCTGCCCGACCTGCGCGCGCGCCTCGCCGTCATGCAGCGCGACGCCGACGCCGCGCTGCGCCAGCATCTCGTGCAGGGCCGCGCCGACCTGCGCGGCGGGCACTTCACCACGCCCGCAGGCGACAACGCGCTGACCGAATTCCAGGCCGCGCTGGCGCTGGACCCGAACAATGCCGAGGCGCGCAGCGGACTCGGCCAGGTGGCCGAGGCACTGATCGTGCAGGCGCATGCCGACACCGACGCTGCGCAGTTCGACCGCGCGCGCCAGCTGCTCGATCAGGCGGCAGGGCTGGCGCCGGATTCGGCCGACCTCGCCGCGGCGCGCGCGCGTCTGGCCGAGCGTCAGCGCCAGGCCGCGACCGCCAGCGTCGCTCCGGCGGCGCTGAGCCCGGCCCAGCGCGCGCAGGTGCGCACGCTGGTGGCGCACGGAGCGCAGGCCGCCGCCGCCGGCCGTCTGCTGTCGCCGCCCGGCGATTGCGCCTACGACCTCTACCGCAGCGCGCTGGCCATCGATGCGCGGGACAGCGCCGCGCTGGGCGGGCTGGCCATGCTGCCCGCGCGCGCGCAGGAGCTGTACGCGCAGGACCTGCGCGCCGGTCAGCTCGATCAGGCCGGCAGCATGCTCGACAGCTTCGTGCAGCTGGCGCCGGCCGATCCGGCCGGAGCGCAGATGAAGCGCCGGCTGGCCGACGCCTGGCTGGACCGCGCCGCGCAGCGGATGGCCCAGGGACTGAACGCCGACGCCCGCGCCGCGCTCGACCACGCCCGCGCGCTGGCACCGGACGATCCGCGCGTGCCGGTGCTGGCCGCGCGGCTGACCGCCGGCAGCGGCGGCTGATGCGCTGTGAAGCTTTCTACCGCGCTCTTCGACTCTGAAAGAGGCAGGCGCTGGCCGAAGTCGCGCCCCAGGTGCGTTCCATCAGGTCACCCGGGTCTTCTGGCGAGCTTGGCGGCATACATCCTCTGGTCAGCCGTGGCAAGCAGCTGAACAGGGTCGCTGCAGTCATCGGGGAACAGCGACATGCCCATGCTGGCACTGACAGTGACTGATTGATTCTGGATCACCAGCGGCTGGCGCAACGAATGCTGCAAGGCATCCAGCACGCGCTCAGCCGCAGCGCGGCTGGGCAGGTCGCCGAGGATCGCGACGAACTCGTCGCCTCCGATCCTCGCGAGGGTATCGTTGGCGCGCATGCTGCGCGCAAAACATGCGGCTACAGCCCTCAACAGGTCGTCACCGGCCTGATGCCCGAGGCTGTCGTTGGTCTGCTTGAAATGGTCGAGATCGATCACCACCAGCGCCACCTTCTTGTGGCTGCGCAGCACCTGCTCGAATGCTTGCCGAAGCCGCTCGTCGAAGAGGCGCCGATTGGGCAGACCGGTCAGTGCGTCGTGCATCGCGGCCAGTTCCGCCTTGTACATCTGTTCTTCGAGCAGGGTCAGGATCATGCCGGTTGCGACCAGGAACTTGGGCAGGTTCCAGACCTCATTCTCGATGTGCACGGCGGGCGCCAGGTGGTAGAGCAGTGCCGCAGTCGGAAACACCAGGGCCCAGGCGATGAAGCTTGCGGTCGTGAAAACCACGCCGGTCGAAGCTCGCGGCGAACCCATCCAGAAAAACAATGCGACCGCAAGATAATGCCAACACAGCATCCAATCCATCGCATCCTCGCTTGATCCGTAAACGAGAATTGCGGCCTGTATCGCATACACCGCAACGATGCCGAGCAACCGGGTCGTGCGGCCGCTGCGGTCGCTGGCGCGCTCGCCGGCGTTGAATGCCCACGCCGACCATGCCGACCACAGGGCGCCGGCGGCAATCAGTCCCGCGTACACCGAAGTCGCTTCGATGCCTCCGTAAAGGCAGAACACGAATGCAACATTCGGTGCTTCCGCGAGAGTCATTCGGCCGATCGGAA
>JAJYMF010000015.1 GCA_021787175.1 Pseudomonadota bacterium
GCACGCGGTCGCGCGCCTCGCGCACCGCCGCCTCGGGCAGGCCGACGATCGCGGTGCCGGGCAGGCCGCCGGACAGGTGCACCTCGACCAGCACCTGCGGTGCGGCGACGCCGACCTGGGCGCGGGTGAGGGTGACGGCGAGACTCATGGCGTGGGCAAGCAGGGCCGTCCCCGGCCGATCCAGGGTGAGACAGCGGAGCCGGGGATGACCCCCGGAAGGGTTTTTCAGCGCGCGCGCGAACCCGACTGCAGTTCGAGCGCGGTGACACGCTGTTCCATCTGCTCGAGCAGGGCGCGCGTGCGCAGCAGCAACAGGCGCTGCACGTCGAACTCCTCGCGGGTGACCAGGTCGAGGCGGCGCAGGCCCTCGCTCAGCACGTCGCGGAAGTTGGCCTCGAGGTCGGCGCGCGCCTGCGCCAGTCCCGGCGGCACCAGCGCGGCAAGGCGCTGGGCGAGCTGATCGATGCCTTGGGCGTCAAACATGGCGGAACCTCGTGGCGTGGGGGCTGAGTATCGCTGCGCGGGCGGGTGCCGCCCATCGGGTCGCGCCGCCGCACCGCGTAGGCATTTTCCTATGTTCGCAGCCCCGGTGCCGGGGCGCCGCGCAGTGAAAGCGGCAAGGATGGCAGAATGCAGGCACCTGTCCCGGAGCATCGCGATGAAGCTGGTCACTGCGATCATCAAGCCGTTCAAGCTCGACGAGGTGCGCGAGGCGCTGGCCGAAGCCGGCGTGCAAGGCATCACGGTGACCGAGGTCAAGGGCTTCGGGCGACAAAAGGGCCACACCGAGCTGTACCGCGGCGCCGAGTACGTGGTGGATTTTCTGCCCAAGCTGAAGATCGAGGTGGCGGTGACCGACGCCTTGCTGGAGCGCGTGGTCGAGGTGATCCAGCAGGCGGCGCGCACCGGCAAGATCGGCGACGGCAAGATCTTCGTCAGCGCGCTGGAGCAGGTGGTGCGCATCCGCACCGGCGAGCTGGACGGGGATGCGCTGTAGGGAGCCTCGGCAGCCGTCGTCATCGCGGCACCAGCCGGCTTGGCGGGCAGGCGCTCGATCGGTCCCTCTCCGGTGACGGTTGCTGATCGTACGCGAGGGGCGTGCCATCAGAGCCTTTCAGAGCGTGGTGCGAAACTCGCAGACTGCGCCCCGGCGGCGTGAAAGATCCTTCGCTTCGCTCAGGATGACCAACGCGACCGAAGGGAGTCCCTTTTCGGGACGACCGAAGGAAGTCCAGCGGAGAAGTCCCCAAGGGATGACAACCTGCTTTTCCTATTCCCTATTCCCTGCTCACTGCTCCCTACTTCCCTTCCCGACTCCCGATTTCAATGCACCCAGCGCCCGCCGCGCCGCCGCGGTGGCGCGCGGAACTCGGCGGCAGCGGCGCCCACGCCCTGTTCGCCGCGCAGCGGCGGATGCACGCGCCAGTACTGCGCCACCGCGCTGATCGCGGTCGGCAGCTCGGCCACGCAAGCCTCGTACTCGGCGTCGGTCAGCGGCTCGAACTCGGCGTCGGAGCTGAGCACGCCGTCTTCCACCGCCAGCGCCATCAGCGGACTGAGGATCTCCATCAGCTGCGGGTCTTCGGCCAGACGCGCCTCCCACAGGCTGGCACGCAGGTCGATGCCGCGGCTGAAGCCTTCGCACCAGCCGGCGGCGGTCAGCGCCGTGCTGCCGTCGTCCTCCTCGACCTCGCCGAGGATCGGCTCGTAGGCGTCGCTCTCCAGCTCGACGCCGATCGAGTCGTTGAGCCGCGCCAGCAGCTGCAGGATGCGGCTGCCCTGGTCCTCGTCGGCAAACGGCGCGTGCAGCACCTCGGGCAGCCACTCGTCGGGCTTGGCCGGCTCCGGCCCGACCGCCAGCGCGGTCAGCAGACCGTGCACGCCGTCGAGCATCAGGCGGTCCTCGGCGACCTGCGCGCGCAGAAAGTCGTCGAGCTCGTCGAGCTCGTCGTCGTGCAGCGGGGGAACAGCAGTCGGATGCGGATCGTTCATGCGTCGAGGTCCAGCAGGATGGGCGCGTGGTCGGAGGGGCGCTCCCAGCCGCGCGGGATGCGGTCGATGGCGGCGCCGCGCAATGCCGGGCGCAGCGCGTCGCTGGCGAGGATCAGGTCGATGCGCAGGCCGATGTTGCGCCGCCAGGCGCCCTGGCGATAGTCCCACCAGCTGTAGCGGCCGGGTTCGGCGTCGAACAGCCGGTAGCTGTCGTACAGCCCCAGCGCCAGCAAGGCACGCAGCGCGTCGCGCTCCGGCGTCGAGCACAGGATCTGCTCGCGCCAGGCATCGGGATCGTGGACGTCGCGGTCGTCGGGCGCGATGTTGAAATCGCCGAGCACGACCAGACGCGGATGGCGGGCGAGTTCGGCGGCGAGAAAATCGCGCAACGCCGCCAGCCACTTCAGCTTGTAGGCGTACTTGTCGCTGTCGACGGCCTGGCCGTTGACCACATAGACGTTGACCACGCGCAGATCGCCCAGCGTCGCCGCCAGCACGCGCCGCTGCGGGTCGTCGAGACCGGGCAGGTCGGTGGCGACCTCGCGCGGTTCCTCGCGCGCCAGCAGGGCGACGCCGTTGTAGGTCTTCTGGCCGGCGAACGCGCAGCGATAGCCCAGCGCCGCGATCGCTTCGCGCGGAAACTTCGCGTCCTCGAGCTTGGTCTCCTGCAGCGCCAGCACGTCGGGCGCCGCCTCGCGGCACCACTGCTCGACGTGCGGCAGGCGCACGCCGAGCGAATTGACGTTCCACGAGGCGATCTTCACGCCGGCATTGTACGGCGACGCTCAGGCAGCAAGGCCGTAGCTCTTCAGCAGCGCGTCGGGTTGCGGCGCGCGGCCGCGGAAGGCGACGAAGCTCGCCAGCGCCGGGCGCGAGGCGCCGACCGCGAGGATCTCGCGGCGAAAGGCGTCTCCGCTGGCGCGGTCGATCACGCCGGCCTCCTCGAAGCGGCCGAAGGCATCGGCCGAGAGCAGCTCGGCCCACAGATAGCTGTAGTACCCGGCCGCGTAACCGCCGGCAAACACATGGGTGAAGGTATGCGGGAAGCGCTGCCAGGCCGGCGGATGCAGCACCGCCACCTCGCGGCGCACCTCCTCCAGCAGCGCGAGCGCGCGGGCGCCGCGCGCGGGGTCGTAGTCGCGGTGCAGGCGAAAGTCGAACAGCGCGAACTCGACCTGCCGCACCAGGAACAGTCCGGCGTGGAAATGCCGCGCGTCCAGCATGCGCTGGTAGAGCGCCGCCGGCAGCGGCTCGCCGGTTTCGTAGTGGCGCGCAAACAGGTCCAGCGCCGGACGGCTCCAGCCGAAGTTCTCCATGAACTGGCTGGGCAGCTCGACCGCGTCCCACTCGACGCCGTCGATGCCGCCGACCGAGGGCAGCTCGACCTCGGTCAGCATGTGGTGCAGGCCGTGGCCGAACTCGTGGAACAGGGTCAGCACGTCGTCGTGGGTCAGCAGCGCCGGCGCATCGGCCGTGGGCGGCGGGAAGTTGCAGGTCAGGAAGGCCACCGGGCGCTCGGCCTCGGCGCCGTCGCGAAAGCGCGCGCGGCAGACGTCCATCCACGCGCCGCCGCGCTTGCCGGAGCGCGCGTAGAGGTCGACATAGACGCCGGCGATCAGGCCGCCGTTCGCGTCGTGCAGATCGAAATAGCGCACGTCCGGATGCCAGACGTCGACGCCCTCGCGCGGATCGAGGCGCACGCCGAACAGCCGTGTCGCCAGCGCGAACAGGCCGTCGATCACGGCCGGCAGCGCGAAGTAAGGCTTGAGCTGCTCCTCGTCGAGGTCGTAGCGGTGCTTGCGCAGTTTCTCCGCGGCGTAGCCGACATCCCAGGGCTCGAGATTGGGCAGGTCGAGTTCGGCGGCGGCGAAGACGCGCAGCTCGTCCAGCTCGTGCTGCGCCACCGGTTTCGCGCGCCGCGCCAGATCGTGCAAAAACTCCAGCACCGCGTCGGCCGACGGCGCCATCTTGGTCGCCAGCGACTCCTCGGCGGCGTTGGCATAGCCGAGCAGCTGCGCGGCCTCGTGGCGCAGCGCGAGGATGCGCTCGATGCGCGCGGAGCTGTCGTGATGGCCCGCCTGCGGACCCTGATCCGAGGCACGGGTCTGGTAGGCCCAGTACACGCGCTCGCGCAAGGCGCGGTGGTCGGCGTAGGTCAGCACCGCCTGCACGCTGGGCTGCTTGAGGGTGACGAGATAGCCCTCGCGCTCCGCCTCGCGCGCATAGGCGCGCAGCACTGCCAGCGCCGAGGGCGGCAGGCCGGCGAGGTCGCGCTCGTCGGTGACGTGCTCGGACCAGTCCTCGGTGGCGTCCAGCACCGCCTCCTCGAAGGCGGTGGCCAGCGCGCTCAGCTCGACGCCGATGTCGCGAAAGCGCGTGCGCGCCGGCTCCTCCAGCGCCACGCCGGACAGCTGGAAATCGCGCAGCGCGTGCTCGACCGCGGCGCGTGCCGCAGCGGGCAGCGTGCCGAAGTCGTCGCGCCCGGCGACGGCGCGCACGGCCGCATAGAGATCGCGGTTCTGGCCCAGCTCCATCTGGAACGCGGTGATCGCCTCCAGCGCCTCGCCGTAGGCCGCGCGCAACGGCTCGGCGTCGGCCACCGCATGCAGATGCGCCACCGGCGCCCAGGCCCGCGTCAGCCGCTGCTCCAGGCGTTCCTGCGCCAGCATCACGGTGTCGAAGTCGCGCGGCGTTCGCGCCGCGGTGATCGCGGCGATGCCGTCGCGATAGTCGGCGAGGATCGCCTGCACCGCCGGCAGCACGTGCCCGGGGCGGATCTGCGAAAACGCCGGCAGCCCGGCGGTCTCGAGCAGCGGATTGCGGTCGAACATGGGGAACTCCTGGTGATCGCCAGCTCTGGAGGCGTCGCGGCTCGAAATCAAGCCGGCGGCGATACCATTCGGCATGGACTCGGCGCAGCGTAACCGGCTCTCGGCCCTGCTCGAACGCACGGCGGTGTTTCGCGTACTGGACGCGCCGGCGCGCGAGGCCGTGCTGGCGGCCTGCACGCTGATGCCGCTGGCCGGCGGCGCGACCCTGTTTGCCGCCGGCGATCCCTCCGACGCGCTGTACGTGCTGGTCGCCGGCAGCCTCGGCGCCTTCGATCCGGCGCGCGGCGCGACGCGCGATCGCCTGGCGGGCGTGATCGTGCCCGGCGAGACGATCGGCGAGCTCGGTCTGATCACCGACCGGCCGCGTACCACCACGGTCCGCGCGCTGCGCGACTGCACCCTGCTGCGGCTGCCGCGCGACGGTTTCATGGGTCTGGTCGATGCCCACCCGCAGGCGATCCTCGCCGCCGCCCGCGCCGCGGTGGAGCATCTGTTCGAGCGCCGCGAAGGCGAGGCCCTCAGCGTGCCGCGCACGCTGGCGCTGCTGCCCTACGATGCCGGCACCGACGTGCGCGGCTGCGGCGAGCGCCTGGGCCACGCCCTGCTGCCCTACGGCGATGCGCTGGTGATCGACGCGGCACTGGGCCGCGGCCGCGACGCCGCCTGGTTCAGCGAGCGCGAGCGCGACTATCCGTTCGTGCTCTATGTGGCCGACGGCGCGTCCGACTGGCGCGAACTGTGCCTGCGCCAGGCCGATGCCCTGCTGCTGCTGGCCGACGCCACGACCGCGCCGACCAAGGCGTGGCCCGATCCGCACGCCCGCGCCAACATCGGCGCGCGCCAACGCCCGCGTCATCTGCTGCTGCTGCACGCCGACGGCCACCTGCGCGCCGGCGCCGCGGCGGCCTGGCGGGCGGCGTTCGCGGACCCGCTGCCGCACCATCATCTGCGCGACCGCCACGACCTGAACCGGCTGGCGCGCCAGCTGGCCGGCCGCGCCACCGGTCTGGTGTTCTCCGGCGGCGGCGCGCGCGGCTTCGCCCACATCGGCGTGGTGCGCGCGCTGCGCGAGCTGGGCATCGGCATCGACGCCGTCGGCGGCACCAGCATCGGCGCGATCATCGCCGCCGGCGTCGCCTGCGAATGGGACGACGCCACCCTGCTGGAGCGCTGCCGCCACGCCTTCGTCGACGGCCATCCGCTAGCCGACTGGACGCTGCCGCTGGTGGCGCTGAGCCACGGCCGGCGCACCGCGCATCTGCTGCGCGAGGCGTTCGGCGCGCGCGACATCGAGGACCTGGCGCTGCCGTATTTCTGCGTCAGCGCCAATCTCACCGACGGCCGCGCCGAGGTTCATCGCGAGGGTCCGCTGTGGCTGTGGCTGCGCGCGTCCACGGCAATCCCCGGCCTCCTGCCGCCGGTGCTGCATCGCGGCCAGGTGCACGCCGACGGCGCGGTGATCAACAACCTGCCCACCGACGTGATGCGCGCGCAGGGCGTGGGCGAGGTGATCGCGGTCGACATCAGCGCCGACGATGCCCTGCACGCGACGATCGAGGAGTACGCGCTGCCGGCGCCGGCGCAGGTATGGCGCCAGCACCGCCGCGGCGAACGTCCGGGCATCGCCGCGATCCTGCTGCGCGCCGGCATGGTCAATGCCGAAGCCGCCAGCGCCGACCGGCGCGCCCTGGCCATGCAGCTGCTGACGCCGCCGCTCGGCGAGGTCGGCCTGCTCGACTGGCGCCGGTTCCAGCGCGCGGTCGATATCGGCTATCGCTACACGCTGGAGACGCTCGGCCGATCCCGAACGCTCAGCGGGTGAGGAACTTCAGCATGCGCTCGGCGAACGCGCCGTAGGGCGGCCGCAGCAGCGCGAGGCTGGAGAACCGCGCCTGGCGAAACACCGGCTTCTGCTTGCTGAAGGTGAGAAAGCCGGCGTGGCCGTGATAGTGGCCCATGCCCGAGGGTCCGACGCCGCCGAACGGCAGCTTCGACTGCACGATGTGCAGCACGGCGTCGTTGACGCTGACGCCGCCGGCCAGCGTCTGGTCGAGCACGCGCTCGGTGCGCGCGCGGTCGTGATCGAAGTGGTACAGCGCCAGCGGCCGCGGATGGCGGTTGACGTAGGCCACCGCCTCCTCGATCGCGCCGTAGCCGACCAGCGGCAGGATCGGGCCGAAGATCTCGTCCTGCATCACCGCCATGCCGTCGTCGACGTCCAGCAGCAGCGTCGGCGCGAATACGCGCCGCGCCGGATCGTGGGCATCCTCGCCGGGCAGCGTCACCACCGTCGCGCCCTTGGCGCGGGCGTCGTCGACCAGGTTTTTCAGCCGCGCGTACTGGCGCTCGCTGACGATGCTGGTGTAGTCGGGCGTGTCGCGCAGCGCCGGGTAATGCTGCTGCACATAGCCGCGCAGCGCCCGCACGAAACCCTCGCGCGCGGCGGTCGGCAGCAGCACGTAGTCGGGAGCGATGCAGGTCTGGCCGGCGTTGAGCAGCTTGCCGGCGGCGATGCGCGCCGCGGCGGTGGCCAGCGGGTAGCCCGGCGCGACGATCGCCGGCGACTTGCCGCCCAGCTCCAGCGTCACCGGGGTCAGGTTGGGTGCCGCCGCCATCGCCACCTTGCGCCCGATCGCGGTCGAGCCGGTGAAGAACAGATGATCGAACGGCAGCGTGGTGAACGTCGCGCCGACCTCGGGACCGCCCAGCACGGTCGCGACCCGCTCCTGCGGAAACACCGAGGCCAGCAGCTCCGCCAGCGCCGCGCTGGTGCGCGGGGTGTGCTCGGACGGCTTCAGCATCACGTGGTTGCCGGCCGCCAGCGCCTCGACCAGCGGGATCAGCGCCAGATTGACCGGGTAGTTCCACGGCGCGATCACGCCGACCACGCCCAGCGGCTGGTAGCGGATCTCGCAGGTCGCCGGCCAGAACTGCCAGTCGGCCAGCATGCGTTTCGGTTTCATCCAGCGCTTGAGGTGCGAGCGCGCGTGGTCGATCGCGTGCAGCACCGTCATCTCGTCGGCGAGCTGGCTCTCGTGGCGCGAGCGATGGCCGAAGTCGGCGCTCATCGCCGTGGCCAGGTCGTCGAAGCGCGCCTTGAACGCGGCGCGCAGACGCTGGAGATCGTCCACGCGCTGCGCATAGTCGGGCGTGTGTTGCGCATGCGCCGCGCGCTGCGCGGCGAGCAGCGCGCGCAGGCTGGAATCGGAAATATGGGTGTCCATGACGGCCTCCGGACGGGTGACAGCGCGGGCGCGGCGTGCTTTGCTGCGCGCCCCGAATCCCGAGCATACGCCGCCGCATGGCGGCATGCCGTCCCCCGCAGGTGAAAATCCGATGAGCGCCCTTCGCCCTTACGGCCACGCCACTCCGCGCCTCGGCGCGCGCTGTTACGTCGACCCGGCCGCGAGCGTGATCGGCGACGTCGAGCTGGGCGACGACGTGTCGTTCTGGCCCGGCGCGGTGGCGCGCGGCGACGTCCACTTCATCCGCATCGGCGCGCGCAGCAACATCCAGGACGGTGCCGTGCTGCACGTCACCCACGACGGCCCGTACACGCCCGGCGGCATGCCCTTGCTCATCGGCAGCGACGTCACCGTCGGCCACGGCGCGATCCTGCATGCCTGCAGCGTGGAGGACCTGTGCCTGATCGGCATGCACGCCACCGTGCTCGACGGCGCCGTGATCGGCCGCGGCGCGATGATCGGCGCCGGCGCGCTGGTGGCGCCCGGCAAGCGCGTCGGCGCGGGCGAGCTGTGGCTGGGCAATCCCGCACGCCGCGTGCGCGCGCTCAGCGAGCGCGAGCTCGAACAGCTCGCCTATTCCGCCGCGCACTACGTGCGGCTGAAGGATCGCTATCTCGCGCCCTGAGAAATTGCGTCTCCTCGGGGAAAGGTCACGAGTCGGGGCCCCAAGGCAGCTGTCGCCCAGGCGATGGCCTGCCAGTGCGGCAGTTCACGCCTGCGGATACTGGGCGCGCAGCATCTGGAATACCGCCTCGCCGTCCGGACGCTGGCCGTGCCAGTGCGCGAACGCGAGCGCGCTGGTCTCCACCAGCATGCCGAGGCCGTCGA
>JAJYMF010000017.1 GCA_021787175.1 Pseudomonadota bacterium
CTCATGACGACAGTCTCCTCAGGTCGAGTTCGCAACCCAGCAGGAAATCCAGGGCCTCAAGATGCCGCAGCGCCTCGGTCAGGTCGCGTCCCCAGGCGTAGAGTCCGTGGCCGTCGATCAGATACCCGTTCAGCGGCTTGCCGGCGTCGAGCCAGGCATCGACGTGGGCCACCAGCTCGGGCATGTGCTGGGTATTGGGAAACACCGGTAGCTCGAGCACGCCGGCATGGGTGGTGTGGCCGCTGATGGCTTTCTGCAGCTCCCAGCCCTCGAAGCGCACGCTGCCGGCGCCCGCATACAGGCGCGAGGCGACGGTCTGCGTGCGCGAATGGGTGTGCAGGACCGCGCCGGCATCGGCGAGGCGCCGATAGATCTGCACGTGCAGAGCGGTTTCGGCCGACGGGCGCTGTCGCGCATCCAGGGCGTTGCCCGCGGCATCGATCAGCATGATATCCGCGGCGTCCAGCCGCCCCTTGTCGCGGCCCGAGACGGTGATGGCGATGCGGTCGTGGTCGACGCGAGCCGAGAAATTGCTGCTGGTGGCCGGCGTCCAGCCGCGCGCGGCCAGATCGCGGCCGACCTCGGCCAGCGCGGTGCGCAGCTGCAGCAGCCGGCCATCGTCAGAGGTGGAGTGGGCGGCGGAGATCATGCGTTTGGCCGTCTAAACCGGCGGCCACTATAGCATGCGAGGTTGACATTCCTGACTGGCAGGCGACGCGAGCGCGAATCGTTCGCGCCTAGGCGGAAATCGCTGGCGTAGGATCGCCGCATCGGCGGCACTGCAAGGCCGCCGGTCTTTCCTCTCCATGGAGACGTGCGCATGTCGAACCACGATCACAATGCCGAATCGCGTCGGCGCTTTCTCAAGATCGCCGCCGGCACGGCCGCCGCTGCGGCGATGGCCGGCGTGCTGCCGAAGGTCGCGCGGTCGGCCGGTCTGCCGCATCTGAGCCCGACGGACCCCGCCGCCGTGGCGCTGGGCTACGTCGAGAACACCGCCAAGGCCGATCAGGCCAAGTATCCCAACCACAAGACCAGCCAGGACTGCAGCAACTGCAACTTCTACAAGGGTGCCGCCGGCGCCGCGTGGGGGCCGTGCCAGCTGTTCCCGGGCAAGGACGTCAACGCCAAGGGTTGGTGCTCGGCGCACGCGCCGAAAGCCTGAGACCCCGCTGCTCGTCCCGACGAAAGCCGGCCACGCGCCGGCTTTCGCGTTTTCGCGGTGAGCAAACGCCGCGGGTCAGGGACGGGCTGTGCGAAATGATCAGGTGATGCCCGCCGGGATCGACGCCAGCGTGCGCGTGCAGCGGACAAACGGCGGCCCGGGCGCGACAGGGCGGGAGCTGATCGCCTGCCGCGGCCGGGCCGCGAGTCGGGGGCCCACTGCCATGGAAACCTCCGAGCGGGGGATCATAGCGCGGGTCACGATGGTGTCCAATCCGCGGCGACGGACGGCGCTCCAATCGTCCGATAGGCTTATTCAAAATCAATGGGATAGGTCGATATTTGTAAAGTGAAATCGACCTCCGAGGCATCCATACCTTTGCGTATGGATGCCTCGGATGCTTGCCCGGAGGGTGATTTGCCGGGCGCCCGTCAGCTCTTGCCGCGCGCCATCTCGCTGTGGCGGATGCCGTACAGCAGATAGACGACCATGCCGACCGCGGCCCAGACCAGGAACCAGATCTGGGTCAGCGCCTGCAGGCTGAAGAACAGCACGGCGCAACCGATCAGTCCGCCGAGACAGACCGGCCAGACCAGCGCGTTGGGGATGCGGAACGGTCGCGGCCGGTCGGGCTGCTTGTAGCGCAGGATCAGGACACCCAGGGACACCATTGCGAAGGCGAACAGCGTACCGGTGTTGGAGATGTCCGCCAGCAGGCCGACCGGGAACAGCGCCGAGAACAGCGCGACGGACACGCCGGTGATGATGGTGATGACGTGCGGGGTGCGGAACCGCGGATGCACCTTGGACAGTCCCTGCGGCAGCAGGCCGTCGCGCGACATGGTGAAGAAGATGCGGGTCTGGCCGTAGATCATCATCAGGATGACCGAGGGCAGGGCGATACTCGCGGCCAGCGCGACCAGATTGCCGACCGAGGGGAAGCCCAGGTCCTTGAGCACGAAGGCCAGCGCCTCCTTGCTGCAGACCAGATTGTGCGCATGCGCGCAGGCGGCGGCCATGGCCGGGCTGCCCGGCAGCAGGGTCTGGCCGTTGACGGTCATCGGCTGGGCGCCCACCGAACCGACCGCGCCGTAGCCCACCAGGATGTAGAACACCGTGCAGACCAGCAGCGAGCCGATCAGGCCGATGGGAATGTTGCGGTTGGGGTTCTTGGTTTCCTCGGCCGCGGTGGATACCGCATCAAAGCCGACGTAGGCAAAGAAGATCGATGCCGCCGCGCCCAGCACACCGAAGCCGCCGCCGCCGATCGGGCTGCCCCAGCCGACCGGCAGGAACGGGTGGAAGTTCGCCGTCTTCACCGCAGGCACCGCGACGAAGATGAAGGCCACCAGCGCCGAGACCTTGATCAGCACGAGCACGGCGTTGACCTTGGCGCTCTCGCTGGTGCCGATCACCAGCAGTCCGGTGACGACCAGCGAGATCAGCGCCGCGACCAGGTTGAAGCTGCCGCCGCCGAAGGGTCCCGAGCGCAGGAAATCCGGCAAGGGGAAGCCCCAGGTCTGCAGCAGTCCGTTGAAGTAGCCGGACCAGCCGACCGCGACCGCGCCGGCGGAGACCGCGTATTCGAGGATCAGCGCCCAGCCCACGATCCAGGCGACGGCCTCGCCCATCACCGCATAGGAATAGGTGTAGGCCGAGCCCGCCACCGGCACCATCGCCGCCAGTTCGGCATAGGCCAGCGCCGCCAGGCCGCAGACGACCGCCGCGATCACGAACGAGATCATCATGCCGGGGCCGGCCTTCTGCGCCGCCTCGGCGGTGAGCACGAAGATGCCGGTGCCGATGATCGCGCCGATGCCGAGCATGGTCAGCTGAAAGGCGCCCAGCTGGCGCGTGAGGCTTTTCTTCTCCGCCGTGGCGAGGATCTGGTCGAGCGGTTTGACACGCCAAAAGATCATTGCAAGCTCCCGCTGCGCGCTGCCGGTGGGTCGCGTAAGGACACTGTCGGCGCGTGTCTGGTTGATGGGGTGATGGACCGGGAGGCGCGCATCCCGCTGCCGGGTGGTGCGCTGCCCCGCGCGCAACCGGATCTTCGCCTCCCGCCCCGCGCGCCGCGCTACCTTACGCAGCCTGCCGCCGCACGGCAACCGCGCTGCAACATCACGCCGCCGCAAACTTCCGGATCCCGCATGCACGCTCTCTCGCCACGCATACCCCTGCACCACGCTTTCGAGATCTACGCGCAAGTCCATCGCGACGAGGCCGCCACGGTCGCGCTGTTTAGCGGTTTTCTCGCCGACCACCCGCAGTGTTTCGAGCGCGCGCTGGAGCACGGGCATTTCACCGGCTCGGCCTGGCTGGTCAGCGCCGACGGGCAGCGCGTGCTGCTGACCCATCACCGCAAGCTCCGCCGCTGGCTGCAACCGGGCGGGCACGCGGATGGCGATCCGGACCTGGCCCGTGTCGCGCTGCGCGAGGCGCAAGAGGAGTCGGGCCTGACGCGGCTGGCGCTCGACGGTGAGGACATCTTCGATCTCGACCGGCACCGCATCCCCGCGCGCGGCGTCGAGCCGGAGCACTGGCACTACGACGTGCGTTATGTGGTGCGCGCCGGGCCGGACGAAAACTTCGCCGTCAGCGCCGAATCGCTGGCGCTGGCGTGGCGCCCGGTGATCGGGGTCGTCGCTGATGCCGAGGCAGACGAATCAGTGCGGCGCATGGCGGTCAAGTGGTTGCGACGGGCGGCGAGCAGTGAGAGGTGAACGGTGAGTGGTGAGCGGTGAGCAGTGAGCAGTGAGCAGAAAGAGCAGGCTGTCATCCTGAGCGAAGCGAAGGATCTTTCCGCCCGATCACGTTTCGGCACAGCTCACCCGCGTGCCGGCGAAACAGACCCTTCGCTACGCTCAGGGTGACAAGCTTGAATCCGAGTCCCGAGTCCCGAGTCCCGAGTCCCGAGTCCCGAGCCCCGAGTCCCGAGCCCGGCTCCCCTCACACTTCCAGCGAAGCCAGATCGCCCTTGGTCTCCAGCCAGGCCTTGCGGTCGCCGGCGCGCTTCTTGGCCAGCAGCATGTCCATCAGCTGCGCGGTGGACTCGCCGGCATCGACGGTCAGCTGCACCAGCCGCCGGGTATCGGGATGGATGGTCGATTCCCGCAGCTGCGCCGGGTTCATCTCGCCCAGGCCCTTGAAGCGCGTCACCGTGACCTGGCCGCGGATCTTATCGCGCTCGATGCGTTCCAGCAGTGCGCGCTTCTCGTCTTCGTCCAGGCAGTAGAACATCTGCTTGCCGACATCGACGCGAAACAGCGGCGGCATCGCCACGAAGACATGCCCCTCACGCACCAGGGCCGGAAAGTGGCGCAGGAACAGCGCGCACAGCAAGGTGGCGATGTGCAGGCCGTCGGAGTCGGCGTCGGCGAGGATGACGACCTTGCCGTAGCGCAGCCCGGAAAGATCGTCGCGCCCGGGATCGCAGCCGATGGCGACGGCGAGGTCGTGCACTTCCTGGCTGGCGAGCACGCCGCCGGACTCGACCTCCCAGGTGTTGAGGATCTTGCCGCGCAGCGGCAGGATCGCCTGGAAATCCTTGTCGCGCGCCTGCTTGGCCGAGCCGCCGGCGGAGTCGCCCTCGACCAGGAACAGTTCGGTGCGGGCGAGATCGGTGGCGGCGCAGTCGGCGAGCTTGCCGGGCAGGGCGGGGCCCTGGGTGATCTTCTTGCGCACCACCAGCTTGGCGGCCTTCAGGCGCGCGCTGGCGCGCTCGATCGCCAGCTGGGCGATGCGCTCGCCCTCGGCTACGTGCTGGTTGAGCCACAGGCTGAAGGCATCGTGCGCGATGCCCTCGACGAAGGCGGCGGCGTTGCGCGAGGACAGGCGCTCCTTGGTCTGGCCGGCGAACTGCGGGTCCTGCAGCTTGACCGAGAGCACGAAGGCCAGCCGGTCCCAGACGTCCTCGGGTGCCAGCTTGAGGCCGCGCGGCAGCAGGTTGCGGATGTCGCAGAACTCGCGCAGTGCTTCGGTCAGGCCGCTGCGCAGGCCATTGACGTGAGTGCCGCCCTGCGCGGTCGGAATCAGGTTGACGTAACTCTCCTGCACCAGCTCGCCCTCGGGCAGCCAAGCGAGCGCCAGGTCGAGGCCCTCGCTGGGGCGCGCCAGCTGATTGACGAACAGCTCGCCCGGCAGGCATTCGGCGCCCTGCAGTTCGCTGCGCAGATAATCGGCGAGGCCGTCCTCGTAGCGCCACTCCTCGGTTTCGCCGCTGGTGGCGTCGGTCAGCCTGACGGTGAGCCCGGCGCACAGCACCGCCTTGGCACGCAGCAGGTGCCTGAGCTTGGGCAACGCGATCTTCGGCGTATCGAAATACTTCGGGTCCGGCCAGAAGCGCAGGGTAGTGCCGGTCTGTTTTTTCGGCACGCTGCCGGTCACTTCCAGCGCGCTGCTGCGGTCGCCGTTGGCGAAGCTCATGCGGTGGATCTGGCCGTCGCGGCGAATGGTCACCTCGACCTTCGACGACAGTGCGTTGACCACCGACACGCCGACGCCGTGCAGGCCGCCGGCGAAGGCATAGTGCTTGTTGGAGAACTTTCCGCCCGCATGCAGGCGGGTCATGATCAGTTCGAGGCCGGAGATGCCCTCGTCGGGATGGATGTCCACCGGCATGCCGCGGCCATCGTCGCTGACTTCGGCGGAGCCGTCCGCGAAGATCGTCACTTCCACCCGGCTGGCGTGCCCGGCCAGCGCCTCGTCGACCGCGTTGTCGACCACCTCCTGCACCAGGTGGTTGGGACGCGAGGTGTCGGTGTACATGCCGGGCCGGCGCTTGACCGGCTCCAGGCCCGAAAGCACTTCGATGTCGGCGGCGTTGTAGCGGCTGCTCATGCCTGCGGATGGTCCCATGGCGAAGGCCGCGGAGCATGGGTGCGCGCGGCGGGGCGGTCAAGCCGGCCGCACGCCAATCGCGTCTCCGCGCAATGGGCTCGACTCAGTCCGCGAGCGGCGCGCAGCGTGCCTCCAGCCATGCACGGTCGCTGCCTTCGAGACGCGGCGCCAGCGCGGCGCGAACTTCGGCGTGGTAGGCGTCGAGCCAGGCGCGCTCACCGGCATCCAGCAGGCCCGGCTCCAGCGCGCGGGTATCGATCGGGCACAGGGTCAGCGTCTCGAAGCCGAGAAACGTACCGAACTCGGATGCGGCCACCTCGCGCACGGCGACCAGGTTCTCGTGGCGCACGCCGTGACGTCCAGGCCGGTACAGCCCCGGTTCGATCGAGCTGATCATGCCCGGCTCGAGCGCCACCAGTGCGCCGCCGGGCGCGGGCGGACGGATGCCGTGCGGGCCTTCGTGCACGTTGAGGAAATAGCCGACCCCGTGGCCGGTGCCATGGCCGTAGTCGGCCGCCGCCGCCCACAGCGGTGCGCGCGCCAGCGCGTCGAGCTGCGGCCCGCTGGCACCGGCCGGAAACTGCGCACGACTGAGCGCGATCAGGCCCTTGAGCACCCGGGTGAAATCGGCGCGCTCCCCGGCGTTGGTCGGCCCCAGCGCCCAGGCGCGGGTGATGTCGGTGGTGCCGCCGAGGTACTGCCCGCCGGAATCGACCAGCAGCAGGCCGCGCGCTTCGAGCGTGGCGTGGTGCGCGGGTGTGGCCCGGTAGTGCGGCAGCGCGCCGTTGGCGGCATAGCCGGCAATCGTCGGGAAACTCGGTCCGACGAAATCGGCTTCGTGCATCCGTTCCCCGGTGACGATGGCATCGACATCGAGTTCGGTCACGCGCTGTCCCGCGCGCACGCGCTCGTCGATCCGGCAGAAGGCGCGCACCAGCGCGGCGCCGTCGCGGCGCATCACCTCGCGCCAGTGGTCGAGTTCGCCGTCCGATTTGCGCGCCTTGAAGACGGTCGAAGGGTTGGCGCGCTCGATGCGCCGCACCGTGGCCGGAATCACCTCGCCCAGCGCGGCGGCGACGCGCGCGGGATCGGCCAGCAGATGCGCAGCGGCCGGCAATCCGGCGAGCGCGACGGTCACGCTTGCATAATCGGCCAGGGCGATGCCGTCGGCGGCCAGTTCGGCAGCCAGGGGGCCGTCGATCTTGCCGGCCGGCACGAACAGCGTCGCGGTGCTTTCGCTCAGCAGCAGATGGGCGACGAACACCGGGTTGTATTCGACGTCGCCGCCGCGCAGCAGGGTCAGCCAGGCGATGTCGTCGAGGCTGCTAATCAGGTGATGCGTCGCGCCGGCTTGGTGCATCGCCGCGCGCACCGCGGCCAGCCGTTCGCGGCGTGAGGCGCAGGCGAAGGCGACCGGATGCGAGCGGATCGGCGTGACCGGGAGCGTCGGGCGATCGCTCCATATCTGCGCAGGCAGGTCGAGATCGAGGCGCAGGTGCAGGTCTTTTTCGCCCAGCCGCGCACTCAGCGTGTGCGCACCGGCCACGCTGATCGAATCGCCGGCCACGGCGACCATCGCGCCGGCCGGCAGGTGATCGCCCAGCCAGTCGACGTGTTCGGCCGCATGCGGAACCCTGAGGCGCATCAGTTCGATGCCGCTGCCATCCAGCTCGCGCCCGGCCTGCTCGAAGTAGCGGCTGTCGGTCCACAGCCCCGCGTGATCGGCGCTGACGATCAGGGTGCCGGCTGAACCCGTGAAGCCCGACAGCCACTGCCGCGCCTGCCAGCGTGCCGGCAGGTACTCCGACAGGTGCGGATCGGCGGTCGGGGCGATGCAGGCGGCGACGTGGGCGGCGCGCATCGCGGCGCGCAGGGCGGCGAGGCGTTGCGGGACGGTGCTGGACATGGATTTCCTCGATGTGCGCTCGCGGGCGCCTTCACAAGCCGGTAAAGTATGACTTTCCAAGCGCGAACCTGCTCCATGACCCCCCTGATCTTCGTCACCGGCGGCGTGGTGTCCTCGCTCGGCAAGGGCATCGCATCGGCCTCGCTGGCTGCCATCCTGGAATCGCGCGGGCTCAGCGTCACCCTGATGAAGCTCGATCCCTACATCAATGTGGATCCGGGCACGATGAGTCCGTTCCAGCACGGCGAGGTCTACGTCACCGACGACGGCGCCGAGACCGACCTCGACCTCGGCCACTACGAACGCTTCGTGCGCACGCGGCTGACCGGCAAGAACTCCGTCACCACCGGCAAGATCTACGAGAGCGTGATCCGCAAGGAACGCCGCGGCGACTACCTCGGCGCGACCGTGCAGGTGATCCCGCACATCACCGACGAGATCAAGCACGCCATCGACGAGGCCACGCGCGGTTTCGACGTCGCCATGGTCGAGATCGGCGGCACCGTGGGCGACATCGAGTCGCTGCCGTTTCTCGAGGCGATCCGCCAACTGCGCATCGAGCGCGGCCCGGAAAAGTGCCTGTTCATGCACCTGACCCTGGTGCCGTACATCAAGGCCGCCGGCGAGATCAAGACCAAGCCGACCCAGCATTCGGTCAAGGAGCTGCGCTCGATCGGCATTCAGCCCGACATCCTGCTGTGCCGCTCCGAGCAGCCGCTGCCCGAGGGCGAGCGGCGCAAGATCGCGCTGTTCACCAACGTGCCCGAGCAGGCGGTGATCAGCGCGGTCGACGTCGAGGTGATCTACCAGCTGCCGCTGTGGCTGCACCAGCAGGGGCTGGACCAGATCGTCGTCGATCGCCTGCGTCTCGACGCGCGCGTGGCCAACCTGGCCGAGTGGGAGGCCGCCGTCGCCGCCGTGCAGCATCCGCGCGACGAGGTCACCATCGCCAT
>JAJYMF010000187.1 GCA_021787175.1 Pseudomonadota bacterium
CACGGGCGAGATCGGCCTTCAGGCCCGCAATGGCGGTGCTGCCGGTGCCGCCGGCCACGCCCGCACGGGTCGCCGCGCTCTGCCCCGCGGCGGCCGGTGGCACCAATTGCAGGCGTCCGCCGGCTACCGGTGCGGCGGCCGGCGACCGGCTGGGAGCACCGGACTCGCCGGCACCGGCCAGCAGCGTCGGTTTGGGCGCCGCGCCGCGCCAGTCCTCGATCTGCCGGCGCACCTCGGCGGTGGCAGCGGCAGCGCTGCGGGCGCTGATCTGCTGCGCGCTGGGGATGCGCAGAATGGCGCCGCGCTTGAGCCCGTTGATGTTGCCGCGCACGAAGGCATTGGGGTTGGCCGCCAGCAGCGCGACCATCACCTGATCCATGCTGACCTTGCTGTCGGGCCGCACGGCGTGGGCGACCTGGGTCAGGGTTTCGCCGTTCTTGACCGGCCCGTAGGTGTCGCCGGCCGCGCGCGGAGCGCCTGCGGTCGGAACTGCCGTCGACCTGGCCGCACCCACAGGTGCCGCCGTCGCAGCGGCGGGCGCTGCGGCCGTGGTCGCGGCGCTCTGCGACGCCGTCGGTGCCGCGGTGGCGGCGGGAGTCGCCGGGGCGTAGTTGGGCGGATCCAGCAGCACGGTGTATTCGCGCAGCAGACGGCCGTTGGACCAGTTCACCTGCAGCAGGAAATCGAGGTAGGGCTCGCGCACTGGGTCAACGGTGGTGACGCGGATCACGCGCTCGCCGCGGGCGTTGGTGGCCACCGTGAACTGCAGCGGCATCGCCATCTGGTTGAGGCTGATGCCGGCGCGCTGGAAATCCTTGGCCGGCGCCATGCTCACCTGCAGGCTGGCGGCTTCGGCGGGGTTGTCCACCGACAGCGGAATTTCCGCCACCAACGGCTGGCCCAGCTGCGAGCGAACCTGAATCTGGCCCAGGCCCATGGCCAGCAGCGGCGAACTGGTCAAGGCCAGAGCAATCGCCAGCGACAGCTTGTGCGTACGGTTCATCGCGTCGAGCCCCCAAGGCAGTGGCCGCCACCGCGGCCGCGCCGGAACTCGACGCGACCTCAGGACGATGCTGCAACTTTAGTTCACAAATAGGATTTCACCAAGAGTTCGGCCACCTGCACCGCGTTCAGGGCGGCGCCCTTGCGGATGTTGTCGGCCACCACCCACAGATCCAGCCCCCGCGGGTGCGAAATATCCTCGCGCAGGCGGCCGACGTACACCGGATCGGTGCCGGCAGCGTGGGTCACCGGAGTGGGGTATCCGCCCGGGACGCGTTCGTCCACCACCACCACGCCGGGCGCGGCCTGCAGCAGCTCGCGGGCACGGGCGACGCTGATCTTGTCGCGGGTCTCGATGTGCACCGCCTCGGCGTGGCCGTAGAACACCGGTACGCGCACGGCCGTCGGGTTCACCCGGATCGTGTCGTCCTCGAGGATCTTGCGCGTCTCCCAGACCATCTTCATCTCTTCCTTGGTGTAACCGTTGTCCTGGAAGACGTCGATCTGCGGGATCAGGTTGAAGGCGATCTGCAGCGGGAACTTGGACGGCTCGACGCTCTGGAAACTGAGCATCGCCGCGGTCTGGCGGCCCAGCTCCTCCATGCCCGAACGCCCGGCGCCCGAGACCGACTGGTAGGTGGCGACATTGATGCGCTCGATGCCGACCTCGCGATGGATCGGCGCCAGCGCCACCAGCATCTGCATCGTCGAACAGTTGGGGTTGGCGATGATGCCGTGGCGCGGGTACTGCGCTATCGCGTGCGGGTTGACCTCGCTGACCACCAGCGGGATGTCATCGCGGTAGCGGAACTCGGAGGTGTTGTCGATCACCACCGCGCCGGCCGCCGCCGCGCGCGGCGCGTGCTCGCGGCTGACCGCGCCGCCGGCCGAGAAGAACGCGATGTCGACGCCGGTGAAATCGCACCCGGCGAGGTCGCGCACGGTGAGGCGTCGGCCGCCGAAGCTGATCGTCTCGCCCGCCGACCGCGCGCTGGCCAGCGGCAGCAGATCGCCCACCGGGAAAGCGCGCTCGGCGAGGATCTGCAGCAGGGTCTCGCCGACGGCACCGGTGGCGCCGACCATGGCGATGGTGTAGCTGTTTTTCTTGCTCATGCGGGACTCGGACTCGGCAGAAAACGGTACCGGGATTCAGGGAACGATGGCGCGATCCTCAACCGCCCGGGATGCGCGGCGCGACCGGCCCCACATCGCCGCACTGCGCGCGGTGCCGCAGCGCCTGGTCCATCAGCACCAGTGCCACCATCGCCTCGGCGATCGGCGTGGCGCGGATGCCGACGCAGGGATCGTGGCGGCCGTTGGTGACGACCTCGATCGCCTCGCCGCGCAGGTTCACGCTGCGCCCGGGAATGCGGATGCTGGACGTCGGCTTCAGCGCGATCGAGCAGATCACCGGCTGGCCGCTGCTGATGCCGCCGAGGATGCCGCCGGCATGGTTGGACAGGAATCGCTCGGGCGTGATCTCGTCGCGATGCTGGCTGCCGCGCTGCGCGACCGCCGCGAAGCCGGCGCCGATTTCCACGCCCTTGACCGCGTTGATGCTCATCAGCGCCGCGGCCAGCTCGGCGTCGAGCTTGCCGTAGATCGGCTCGCCCCAGCCCGGCGGCACGCCCTCGGCGACCACGGTCACGCGCGCGCCGACCGAGTCGCCGGCCTTGCGCAACGCGTCCATGACCGCTTCGAGCTCGGGCACCTGCGCGGCATCCGGCCAGAAGAACGGATTCCGCTCGACCGCGTCCCAGTCGATCGCGCTATCCGCCGGCAGGCGCGGGACGGTCTCGCCCAGTTGTGCGAGATAGCCACGCACGCGCACGCCGTGACGCTCGGCCAGCCACTTCTTGGCGATCACCGCCGCAGCGACGCGCATCGTCGTCTCGCGCGCCGAGCTGCGGCCGCCGCCGCGCGGATCGCGGATGCCGTATTTCTGCCAGTAGGTGTAGTCGGCGTGCGCGGGGCGGAAGGTGTCGAGCAGGTCGTCGTAGTCGCGCGAGCGCGCGTCGGTGTTGCGGATCAGCAGCGCGATCGGGGTGCCGGTGGTGCGCCCCTCGTACACGCCCGAGAGGATATCGACGGCGTCGGTCTCGCGCCGCTGCGACGTGTGGCGCGTGCGGCCGGTGGCGCGGCGCGCGAGGTCGTGGGCAAAGTCTTCCGGCACCAACGCCAGTCCCGGCGGGCAGCCGTCGATCACGCAGCCGATGGCCGGACCGTGGCTCTCGCCGAAGGTGGTGACCGTCAACAGTTTGCCGAAGGAGTTGCTGGACACGGGAGTGGGGAGTGTGGGGTGAATAGAGCATCAACCGGACGCGGGCGCTGAACAAGCACCGATCACGATCCGCAGTCGAGGGGCGATCATGCCCGCGAATCCCCCGCGGCGTTGATCGCCGCGGCATGTTCGACCAGCGTCGCGCGGTCGATCAGGAACACGCCCATCGGTCCGACCTTGAAATCGAGCCACACCAGCGGGACTTCGGGCAGCAGGGCGGCCAGCGCGCGTTCGCTCTCGCCGACCTCGACGATCAGCAGGCCGTCGTCGGTCAGATGTTCGGCGGCATCGCTCAGGATGCGCAGGACGAGGTCGAGACCGTCGTGGCCCGCGGTCAGCCCCAGCCGGGGCTCGTGCGCGTACTCGGCCGGCATCGCCGCGTACTCGGCTTCGGTGACGTAGGGCGGGTTGGAAACGATCAGGTCGTAGCGTTCGCCGGCCAAGGCGGCGAACAGATCCGAATGCAGCGCGCGCACGCGCTCCTCGACGTGCTGGAAGGCGATGTTCTCGCGCGCCAGCGCCAGTGCGTCCTCGCTGATGTCCGCGAGGTCCACCCGCCACTCCGGCTGGTGCACGGCCATGGCGATGCCGATGCAGCCCGAGCCGGTGCACAGATCCAGCGCACGCGCGATCTCGCGGCCCTCGAGCCAGGGCGAGAACCCGGCCTCGATCAGCTCGGCGATCGGCGAACGCGGCACCAGCGCGCGCGGGTCGGACCTGAACTTGAGCCCGGCGAACCAGGCTTCGCCGACCAGATAGGCGGTCGGCACGCGCTCGCTGATGCGGCGCTCGATCAGCGCCAGCACGCGCGCGCGCTCGGCCTGCGTGAGCCGCGCCGCGCCGTAGGCCGGCGGCAGGTCCGGCGGCAGGTGCAGGGTCGAGAGCACCAGATGCGTGGCCTCGTCCAGCGGATTGTCGTGACTGTGGCCGAAATTCAGCCCGGCGGCGGCGAAGCGGGTCGCGCCGTAGCGGATGAAATCGAGGAGGCTGACGAGCGCGTCGGTCACGGAGCAGGCCGGGCAAAGCGTGCAGTATAGCGATCCGCGACCGCTATAATTCCGCGATGCCTACCCGTCGTCACGCCGGCCGCGTCCCGGTTTTCCTGCTGGTCGTGCTGGCCGCCATCGCCGCCGGGCTGGGCTTGTGGCTGGGCCTGCGCAGCCACGCGCCGCCGCAGCCGCCGCCGATGCAGTCCGCGCAGGTCTATCCGCAGCCACGCCCGCTGCCCGCTTTTGCGCTGACGCAAAGCGACGGCAAGCCGCTGACCGCCGCCGCCTGGCAGGGTCGGTACACGCTGGTGTTCTTCGGCTACACCCTGTGTCCGGACGTCTGTCCCACCACGCTGGCGACCCTGCATCAGGCGCTGCAGCAGCTGCGCGCACAGGGGCTGGGCGAGCAGGTGCAGGTCGACTTCATCTCGGTGGATCCGCAGCGCGACACACCGGCGCGCCTGGCGGCTTACGTGCACGCCTTCGATCCGCAGTTTGTCGGCGCCACCGGCCCCGATGCGCAGCTGCAGCCGCTGACACGCGCGCTGGGCATCGTCTATGCGCGCACCCCGGACGGTCACGGTGGCGAGAGCATCGATCACAGCGGCGCGGTGGTGCTGATCGATCCGCAGGGGCACGAGCTGGCGGTGTTCCTGCCGCCACTGCGCGCCACCGCCATCACCGGCGATCTCGCCCGCCTGATCGCCTGGCGCCGCTGATGCGGCTGGCCTCGCTGCAGACGCTGCTGCCGCATCGCGCCCTCAGCGCGATCGTGTGCCGCGCCGCGCGCTGGACCTGGTCGCCGTGGAAATCCCTGCTGATCCGGCAGGTCGTGCGCCGCTATCGCGTCGATCTCGGCGAGGCCGCGCAACCCGACCCCGCCGCCTACCCGCATTTCGATGCCTTCTTCACGCGCGCGCTGAAGCCCGGCGCGCGGCCGCTCGCCCCCGATCCCGCCGCCCTGCTCTGCCCGGCTGACGGGCGCATCAGCCAGGCCGGACGCATCGACGCAGGCCGCCTGCTGCAGGCCAAGGGGCGTCATTTCACGGTCGCCGAGCTGCTGGCCGACGCTGCCGCTGCCGACGTCTATCGCGACGGCACATTCGTCACCGTGTACCTGTCGCCGCGCGACTACCACCGCGTGCACATGCCGCAGGACGGAACGCTGGTCGAGACTGTGCACGTGCCGGGACGGTTGTTCAGCGTGGCGCCGTCCGCGGTCGCCGCGATTCCGCGCCTGTTTGCCCGCAACGAACGGCTGGCCTGCCATTTCGAGGGCCCCTGCGGTCCGTTCGCCGTAGTGATGGTCGGCGCCCTGCTGGTGTCGGGCGTGGAGACGGTCTGGGGCGGCATGCAGATCCCGCCCTACGCACGCCGGATCGCGGGCAGGGACTGGCGCGGCCAGGGCATCCGCCTGTCGCGCGGCGCCGAGATGGCGCGTTTCCACATGGGCTCGACGGTGATCCTGCTGCTGCCCGCGGGCGCCGCTGCGCTGATCGACGACCTCGACCCCGAGCGCGCGGTGCGGGTCGGAACAGGCATCGGCCGCCTGTCGGAAAGCATCTTCCCAACGTCCGCGCGCCCCCCCACAATGTGACGTGCAGCGTCATTTTGTGACGCAGCGCGAGTGGAATCATTCCCGGGGGAGGCTATGCTGGACACGCCGCGAGAGCCGACTGCGCCGCTGTCGCCGGAACCGCCATCGAGGGGAAGGATCATGCGTCTGGTTACCCGCATCGTCGCCAAGAGCCGGGCGATCCGTCTGGCGCGGCAGCTGCGCGACATCGAAGCCGCGGTCAATGCCCTGCCCGTCGGTGCCCGCCGCCAGCTGGCCCTGCTGGCGATGAAGGAATTCGCCAACGCCTCGCGCTGCGAGTTCCCGCATCGGTACGGCTCGTCGCCGGAACAGAAATACCTGCCCTGGAGCGGCGGCACCGACATCGGCCACGAACGCGCGCGCTCGGACAATCCGCAGGTGCGCATGCGCGGCATCGCGCTGTGGCTGGCGGTGGCGTTTCACGAAACCCGCGAGGCACCGACCGCCGATCTGCAGATGCTGCATCGCGGCCTGCTGCGGGTGATGCGTCAGCTCAAGGAAACCGCCGCTAGCGCGCCGGCCGACCCGATCGCGCAGTGGGCGGCAAGCCACGAAGCGGCCTGAATCGCAAACAGTCCAACCCTGGGCTTCGCGATCTTCGCGTCCTTGGCGGACTGAATCGGGTTCGACGGGCAAGGCCGCGGAACGCGGGGCCGCGAAAGATGCCGAGGGCGCAAAAATTCCCGCTCCGCACGGCTCGATGCCGCCAGCATGTCGGCGACATCGCGTCTGTGAGCAGCAAACGCACCCACTAGCCGCGCCGGCACATCGGCATGCGCAGTTCCATCCCCGGCCTGAGCTCGTAGTGCGGCGCCCGCAGACGATTGACCGACGCCAGTTCATGCAGGTTGTCGCAACCGAAGCGATGGGCGATGCCGAACAGGGTGTCGCCGCGACGCACGGTATAGCGCCGCTGCGTCGCCTCGCGGCGTGCGGCCGCGAATTCGGCCGGCGGCTTCGGCAGTACGGCGTCGTGCAGGTCGGAGGCCAGCTTCATCCAGGGACCGCCGCTGGCGCACGAACGCGCATAGGGTTTTTCCAGCACGTCCGGCACGGCGATGCGCGTTCCGGCAGGCTGCTCGGTCTGCGGATCGAGCCGGGGATTCAGGTTGCGCAGCGTGCGGAACCAGCCGTCGGTCATGCCGCCGGCCTGGCCCAGGCAGACCGTCAGCTCGGCCAGTGAGGCCGGCGCCAGCAGATCCACATGCCCCGGCGCGCCGTCCACGCGCGGGAAATGCAGGTTGTAGCGCTCGGGGTGCAGGAACAGCCAAGCGGCGGCCAGCACCATCGGCACGTACTCGCGCGTTTCCGGCGACAGGGTGAAGTAGATCTTCGGATTCCAGAAGCTGGCGTCGGCCGCGTGCGCCGCTGCCAGCCGGCTGACGAAGCCCTCGCCGCCGTTGTAGGCGGCAATCGTCAACTCGAGGTTGTCGTTGAACGCCTTGAGCTGCTCGTTGATGTACGCGGCATTGGCCTTCGCCTCCAGGCGCGGATCGAAGCGCTGATCGAAACCGTCCACGGTGCCGAGGCCGAAACGCTGGCCGGTCGCCGGCATGAACTGCAGCGGGCCGGCGGCGCCGGAGCGCGAGACCGCATGCACGCGGCCGCCGGACTCCTTGGCCATGATGCCGAACAGCAGCGCCTCGGGCAGGCCGGCCTTGCGGTATTCCGGCTCCATCTGGTAACGCAGGTACTGGTAATTGACATAGGCATTGATCAGCTGCGGCCGCATCTGCGTCAGCCATTCCTCCAGCGCGGCCTTGATCGGACCGTTGCTGGCGATCAGCTCCGAGAGCTGATGGTTGCGCAGCAGGGCCACCGAGCGCTGCGCTTCCGGGACGGCCTGCAGCACCGGCGAGGGTTCGCCGTTCTCGGTGGTGACGTCACTATCGGATGCACTGACGTCGCTTTCCCCGGCCTCGACACGCAGCAGGCGGTCGTAGGCAACGATGAAGCGCGCGCTGTCGCAGCCACTGCGGGCGGCGCAGGCGGTGGCGGCAATGCGCAGATCGGCCAGCGCCTGGCTGCGCGCCGCGGCGGCAGCGGGATCACCGGCCTCGAGCTGGTTCTGGGCATCGTTGTACTGGCGGACATCCGCATCCAGGCGCGCGTACAGGACGGTGTCGGCGCTTGCGGCGGCGGCCGTCGCGGCCGGCGCGCGCGCGGGCGCGACCGCGCAGCCGGACAGGGCGCTCGCGGCCGCCACGATCAGCGCCACGGATGCACGGGTGAGAACAGGATGAGCAGGCACGGGCGGCAACCTCAGTCAGTCGACGGCGGCGCGACGGCGATCGGTCGCGTGCCGCGGCGAATATCGGCCATATCTCCCGCCCGCGCAACGCTGCGGGTCACACCGGCAACCCCGCACTGCCTACAATGGTGGCGACCCGCGGAGGCCGCATGAACGCATCGCAATCCCGCAGCACGCGACGTCCGCCAACCCGGGCGCGGTCCCCGAGCCGGCACGGAGCGCGCTGATGGGTCGCTGGCGTCCGCCCGCGCCGGCGTCGACGGCGATCATCACCCGTGACGGTCATGCGCGCCTGAAAGCCGAACTCGACGAGTTGTGGCTGCGCGTGCGCCCCGAGGTCGTGCGCGCACTGGCCGCCGCCGCCGCCGAGGGCGACCGCTCGGAAAATGCCGAGTACACCTATCGCAAGAAGCAGCTGGGCGAGATCGATCGGCGCGTGCGCTATCTGAGCAAGCGCCTGCCGCTGCTGAAGGTGGCGGAAGGCGCCCCCGGCGACCGCGGCGCGGTGTATTTCGGCGCCTGGATCCGGCTCGAAGACGACCGCGGCGACGAGCATCGCCATCGCATCGTCGGCCCCGACGAGACCGACGCGCGCCGCGGCTGGATCAGCGTGGATTCGCCGCTGGCGCGCGCGGTTCTGAAAAAGCGCGCCGGCGCCGAGTTCGAAGCCGAACTGCCCGG
>JAJYMF010000246.1 GCA_021787175.1 Pseudomonadota bacterium
TCGCGGCCGGCTGCCGCAGGAGACAGGCATGCCGGCCCGCGCGGCGCTCAAACAGCAGCTCACGACCGGACTCGACGCGCTGGCGCTGGCGCTGCCGGATGCGGCCGTCGAACGCCTGCTCGACTACATCGCCCTGCTCGAGCACTGGAACGGCAGATTCAACCTGACTGCGGTGCGCGAACCGGCGGCGATGGTGACGCGCCATCTGCTCGACTCGCTCGTGGTGCGGCCGTGGGTCGCGGGCACCACGCTGGCCGATCTCGGCAGTGGCGCCGGGCTGCCGGGAATTCCGCTGGCGATCGCCCTGCCGCAGCTGAAAGTGACGCTGGTGGACAGCAACGGCAAGAAGGCCGGCTTCCTGCGCGAGGCGGTGCGCGTGCTGGAGCTGCCGCAGGTACAGGTGATCCAGGCGCGTGCCGAAGCCTGCAGCGGAACCTACGCCTGCATCACGGCCCGCGCCTTGGCCAGCCTCGCCGACATGCTGCGCTGGGGCGGGCATCTGCTGGCGCGCGACGGTGTCTGGCTGGCGTTCAAGGGCCGCCGCCCGGATGATGAACTGGCCGCGCTGCCGGCGGGCTTTCGAGTCGCTGCCGTGGAACGCCTGACGGTGCCGGGCTTGGACGCGGAGCGGCATCTGGTGGTAATCAAGAGGGCTCCGCGATCCGCCAGGCAGACACCATGACGCGCATCATCGCCATCGCCAATCAGAAAGGCGGGGTCGGCAAGACCACCACCGCGGTCAATCTCGCCGCGGCGCTGGCCGAGGCGCGGCGCAAGGTATTGCTGGTCGATCTCGATCCGCAGGGCAACGCCACCATGGCCTCGGGCATCGACAAGCGCGCGGCCAAGCCCAACGGCTGCGAGGTGCTGCTCGAGGAGGCGCCGATCGAGCGCGCGATCCTGACCACCGAGGCCGGCTACGACCTGCTGCCCGGCAACAGCGACCTGACTGCCGCCGAGCTCAAGCTGATGGACACGCTGGCGCGCGAGTTTCGCCTCAAGGAACAGCTGGCCAAGCTCGGCGACCGCTATCCGATCATCCTGATCGACTGCCCGCCGACCCTGCACCTGCTGACCATCAACGCGCTGACCGCCGCGCACGGCGTGCTGATCCCGGTGCAGTGCGAGTACTTCGCGCTGGAGGGCCTGGCCAGCCTCAAGGACACCATCGAGGCGGTGCGCCGGCGACTGAACCCGCAACTCGAGATCGAGGGCCTGCTGCGCACCATGTACGACGTGCGCAACAACCTCGCCAACGAGGTCTCGGCGCAGCTCACCCGCCACTTCGGCGACAAGCTGCTGCGTTCGGTGATTCCGCGCAACGTGCGGCTGGCCGAGGCGCCCAGCCACGGCAAGCCGATCAACCTTTACGACCGCGAATCGCGCGGCGCGATCGCCTACCTCGGACTTGCCGGCGAAATGATCCGCCGCGAGCGCACCGCCTCCAGCGCCGCGGCGACTGCCGCCGGCCTCCACTGAGCACTCCCATGGCAGCGAAGAAACGCGGACTCGGACGTGGCCTCGATGCGCTGCTCGGCGGCAGCGGCGACGCTCCGGCAAACGAGGGCGACGGCGATCTGCGCACGCTGGCGGTCGCCGCGATCCAGCCCGGCAAGTACCAGCCGCGACATCACTTCGACGACGCCGCGCTGGACGAACTGGCGGCCTCGATCAAGGCCCAGGGCCTGATCCAGCCGCTGGTGGTGCGCGCGCTCGGCCGCGAACGCTACGAGCTGATCGCCGGCGAACGCCGCTGGCGCGCGGCCCAGCGCGCCGGCCTCGCCGAGGTGCCGGCGCTGGTGCGCGAGGTGCCCGAGCAGTCGCTGCTGGCGATGGCGCTGATCGAGAACATCCAGCGCGAAGACCTGTCGCCGCTGGAGGAAGCCGGCGCACTGGCGCGGCTGCTGGAGGAGTTCGACCTCACCCACCAGCAGGTCGCCGACGCCGTGGGCCGTTCGCGCGCGGCGGTGTCCAACCTGCTGCGCCTGCTGGAGCTGCCCAAGCCGATCCGCGACCTGCTGGACGAGCGCAAGCTCGACATGGGCCATGCGCGCGCGCTGGCCACCCTGCCCGAGCGCGATGCGGTGACGCTGGCGCGCGAAGCCGCAGCCGCCGGCTGGTCGGTGCGCGAACTCGAGGACGCCGTCCGCCGCCGCCAGTCCGTGCCGATGCGCAAGCCGCAAGGCAGAACCGCGCGCGATCCCAACATCGATGCCCTCGAGCGCGAGCTGTCCGAACGGCTGGCCACGCGGGTGGCGCTCAGTCACGGCCGCAACGGCCGCGGCAAGATGGTGATCCGCTATCACAGCCTCGACGAACTGGACGGCCTGCTCGAACGGCTGCGGCGATAATGGCCGCTGCTGACCGCGAGTCGTCCGCCATGCCCGAGCTGTCCGTCGTCGTTCCGGTCTTCAACGAACGCGACAATGTCGTTCCGCTGCTGACCGAGATCGCCGCCGCACTGCGCGGGCGTCTCGATTTCGAGATCGTCTATGTCGACGACGCCAGTCGCGACGACACCCTGGGCGTGCTGCGCGCCGCCCGCAGCGACTTTCCCGAGCTGCGCGTGCTGCATCACGCCCGCCAGAGCGGCCAGAGCACCGCGGTGTGGAACGGCGTGCGCGCCGCCCGCGGGCGCTGGGTGGCGACGCTGGACGGCGACGGCCAGAACGATCCCGCCGACATTCCCAAATTGCTGGCCGCGCGCGATCGCGCCGCGACGGCGGTGAAACTGTTCGCCGGCTGGCGCACCACGCGCCGCGACGGCTTCAGCAAGCGCCTGTCGTCGAAGGTCGCCAACGCCGTGCGTGCGCGCATGCTCGGCGACGCCACGCCCGACACCGGCTGCGGACTGAAGCTGTTCGAGCGCGAGACGTTTCTGCTGCTGCCGTACTTCGACCACATGCACCGCTTTCTGCCGGCACTGGTCAAGCGCGCCGGCTGCGGCTGCGAAAGCGTACCGGTGAACCACCGCCCGCGCACGCGCGGGGTGTCCAAGTACGGCCTGTGGGACCGCCTGTGGGTGGGCATCGCCGACCTGCGCGGCGTCGCCTGGCTGATGCGCCGCGGCCGCGTCAGCGGCGTCGAGGAACTGTAAGCGCCCCCCGAAGCGACGGCAGCGCGCTCAGCCCTCGTCGCGCCCGGCCGCGGCGCGGATCTGCGCCTCGACGCCGGCGATCGCGGTCATGTTGACCACGCGCCGCACCGTCGCCGACGGCGTCAGCACGTGCGCCGGCTTGCTGACACCCATCAGGATCGGGCCGATCACCACGCCCTCGGTCATCATGCGCACCAGATTGAAGGCGATGTTGGCCGACTCGAGATCGGGAAACACGAACATGTTGGCGCGCCCGCTGAGACGCGAGTTCGGGAACAGGTGCTCGCGGATCGCCGCCTCCATGGCGACGTCGGCCTGCATCTCGCCCTCGACCTCGAGCCTGGGCGCGCGGGCCAGGATCAGCTCCAGCGCACGCCGCATCTTGCGCGCGCCCTCGGTATCGCGGCTGCCGAAGTTGGACGACGACAGCAGCGCGATCTTGGGCTGGATGCCGAACAGCTTGAGCCGGATCGCCGCCTGCAGGGTGGCCTCGGCGATGTGCTCGGGTGAGGGGTTCTCCTTGACGTGGGTGTCGAGGAAGAAGAACACGCCCTTGTCGTTGGCGACCGCGGTCATCGCCGCCGGGCAGTCCACGCCGGGATCGGTCTGCAGCACTTCCAGCAGATAGGCCAGCTTCTTGTGGTAGCGCCCGACCAGGCCGCAGATCAGCGCGTCGGCCTCGCCGCGCTCGACCATCAGCGCGGCGATCACGGCGGTGCGCGAGCGCACGAAGGACTTGGCCAGCGCCGGCGTGACGCCGCGCCGCTGCATCAGCGCGTAGTACTGCTGCCAGTAGTCGGGGAAACGCGGATCGGAGTGGATGTTGCACAGCTCGAAATCGACGCCGGGGCGGATGCGCAGACCGATGCGCTTGATGCGCGCGGCGATCACGTCCGGCCGGCCGATCAGGATCGGCCGCGCCAGGCGCTCGTCGACCACCGTCTGCACCGCGCGCAGCACGGTTTCCTCCTCGCCTTCGGCGTAGACCACGCGCTTGGGATCGGCCTTGGCGCGGTCGAACACCGGCTTCATCACCAGACCGGTGCGGAAGACGAAGTTCATCAGCCGCTCGCGGTAGGCGTCCATGTCGGCGATCGGGCGCGTGGCCACGCCGGAGTCCATCGCCGCCTGCGCCACCGCCGGCGCCAGCTGCACCAGCAGGCGCGGATCGAACGGCTGCGGAATCAGGTAGTCCGGCCCGAAGCAGGGCGCCTTGCCGCCGTAGGCGCGCGCCGCGACGTCGCTGGCCTCGCGCCGCGCCAGCGCGGCGATCGCGCGCACGCAGGCCACCTTCATCGCTTCGTTGATGGTGGTGGCGCCGACGTCCAGAGCGCCGCGGAAGATGTAGGGGAAGCAGAGCGCGTTGTTGACCTGGTTGGGGTAGTCCGAACGCCCGGTGGCGATGATGCAGTCCGGACGCGCCGCGCGCGCCAGCTCGGGATCGATCTCGGGCGTCGGATTGGCCAGCGCGAGGATCACCGGCCGTTCGGCCATGCTGGCGACCATCGCCGGCTTCAGCACGCCGCCGGCGGAAACGCCGAGAAACACGTCGGCTCCGGCGACGATGTCGGCCAGCACGCGCGCGTCGGTGTCGCGCGCGTAGCGGGCGCCGTCGGGGTCGAGCCCCGGCCGGCCGCGATAGAGCACGCCGTCCTTGTCGGCGACCCGGATGTGCTCGGGGCGCACGCCCAGGCTGACCAGCATGTCGAGACAGGCGATACCGGCCGCGCCGGCGCCGGAGGCCGCCACGCGCACGCTGCCGATGTCCTTGCCGACCACCTGCAGGGCGTTGAGCACCGCCGCGCCGACGATGATCGAAGTGCCGTGCTGGTCGTCGTGGAACACCGGGATCTGCATGCGCTCGCGCAGCTTGCGCTCGACGATGAAGCACTCGGGTGCCTTGATGTCCTCGAGGTTGATGCCGCCGAAGGTGGGCTCCAGGCTGGCGATGATGTCCACCAGCTTGTCCGGGTCGCGCTCGTCGACCTCGATGTCGAACACGTCGATGCCGGCGAACTTCTGGAACAGCACGCCCTTGCCTTCCATCACCGGCTTGGCCGCCAGCGGGCCGATCGCACCCAGCCCCAGCACCGCGGTGCCGTTGCTGATCACCGCCACCAGGTTGCCGCGCGCGGTCAGCGCGGAGACCTCGCGCGGATCCGCGACGATCGCCTCGCAGGCCGCGGCGACGCCGGGCGAATAAGCCAGCGCCAGATCGCGCTGGGTCAGCAGCGATTTGGTCGGGGTGACGCGAATCTTGCCGGCGGGCGCGCAGCGGTGATAGTCGAGCGCGGCGCGCTTGAGGTCCTCGGCAGTGGGCATGGTCGCAATCGCGGGCTTCGGCTTGCGCCGGCAGGTGTGGGAAAGGCCGAAAAGAGTAGCACGCGGCCTCGGCGCGGCCGGGGCGGCCGACGCCGCGATTCAGCCCCGGGCGAGGTCCGCGGCGCCCACGTCGGCCATGCGGATGCGGTTGGCGAACAGCGAGAACGCGAGGCTGCCGGCCAGCCCGCGGGTGCGCCGCAGCCACGGCGGCAGGAACTGCGCCGGGGCGATGAAGCCGTTGTCGAACCAGGGCTGCAGATTCACCGCATCGCTCAGTGTCAGCTTGCCGGCGAACAGCGCACGGGTCCGGTCGAGACGCTGATTTTTCAGCGCCCAGCGGAAGAAGGTGTGCACGGTCAGCAGGCCGTGCAGATAGACGTTGTCCTTGGCGAATGCGGCGCCGCCCGTGGTCGGCACGCCGCGAAACACGCGCTGGGCCGAATTGAAGCTGTCGCCCGCGGTCTGTCCGGCGTCGCGGAAGAAACGGAACACCTCGACGAAATCGGCGCCGGACAGCGCACGGTCGATCGCGAGGATGCGCAGACTGATGCGCTTCAGCCGCCCGATGTCGATCGAGCCCGAGATCAGCTCTGCGAACACCGCCAGCCCTTCCTGGGTCGCGGTGACGCGCGGCGAAGTGCGGCTGAGCGAGCGCAGATGCGGCTGCTCGCGGCCGTTCAGCGCCGTCAGCGTGTGCACGAAGGCCTCGTGCGCCAGCAGCTGGTGGCGGTCGTACTCGCTGAAGCACGCCGACGCGCGCAGTCGGATGCGGGTGGCGCCCGCGGCCGCCTTGGCCGTCAGCCCGGGGTCGACCTCGACCGCGATGCGGCCGGCGCCGAAGAACCCGTCGAGGATCGGCACCAGTTCTGCCCGCAGCGTTTCCGCCGGCAGGCCGATCTCGCCATCGTCGTCGTTCCGGGTCGCGCCCAGCTCGTCGGCCACCGCCACGAAATGGCGTGCGGCGTCGATGTTGCTCAGCGTGCTGCCGGGAATGGCGTCGCCGGGGCACCCGTAGAGCGCCGCCGAATGCGCGCTGACCGCCGGTGTGCCGACCGCCTCCAGCATCGCCGCCGCGATCTGCCACGAGGCCGCGGTGCTGCGCAGGTAATCGCCCAGCGGATGCGCGGCATCGGCTTCGTTCTGGATCGCTTCCAGCTCGGCTCGTTCGCGCACGAGATCGGGGGCCGTGTAACGCACCGTCGGCGAACGCAGCGCCACGCCCTCGCCCGCCGCCAGAAACGCCGGTTCGAGCGCGGGCGGCCACGCCACCGTCGGCAGAATGCGGATGCGCCGCACCGCGGCGACCAGACGGCGATCGAGCGCGGCGTAATGCGCCAGTTCGCGCGACAGCGGAGGCGAGCCTGCGGCGGTCATGACCGCAGTGTAGCCACGCGGCGCGGACGACGATCGCGCTGCCGCCCCGATCAGAAATCCTTTTCGATACTCAAATAGTAGCCACGGCGCGGCGCGTATTGCGGCGCACCGACGCCGATACCGGTCCCGTCGCGCAGGGCGTAACTGCGATCCAGCGCGTTGAGTACGGTGAAGCGGGTCTTGACCGGCCCCAGGGCACCGAGGCCGAAGCGGTGGCTGACGTTGAGATTGAGCTGGAAATACGCCGGCAGGCTCAGGGTGTTGGCGAAACCCGCGTGCAGACCGGTGCCGTAGAGATAGTCGGCGCCGATACGGGTGCCGCCGTCAAGGCGGAAGCTCAACCCGCCCGAGGAGGACAGACGCTGGGCATGGTCGAGGTAAATCCAGTTGCTGGCGATGTAGGCCAGCTCGGCGGCGTCGAAATTGTACTGCCCCGAGGCCACCCGCTTGCCCTTGGCGGTGTTGCCGGTGAGGTTGAAGTAAGCGTTCCACGGTCCGGCGGCGTAAGTGGCGCTGAACTCGACGCCGTGGTTGCGGCCGTAGCGGTAGTTGAAGTCGGAGAAGATCAGCGCGGTGCCGAACTGGCCTTCGTCGAGCAGGTTGCGCGATTGCGCGGAGTAGGTATCCAGCCCCAGCGTCAGTGCCGGACTGACCTGCCACTGCACGCCGACGTCGTAATAGTTGCTGCGCGCGGCGCGCACACTGGTGTTGGCACTGGTGGGCAGGGCGTTGCTGGTGCCCTGGAACAGGGCGATGTCGGTGGCGGCGATCAGCTCGGTCGCGGGCGGCGTGAAGTAACGCGCATAGCCGGCATGCAGGGTCCAGGCATCACTCAGGTTGTACACCGCGCCGAGGCGCGGGCTGAGCTGGCTCTCGTCGAGGTAGCCGCCGATATGGTCATAGCGCAGGCCGTAGTTGATCGCCAGCCGCTCGGTGGGCGTCCATTCGTCCTGCAGGTAGGCGCTGAGGGTGCGCGCCTGCAGCCGGTTGTTGTCGGTGATGCTCAGCGGCACGTCGCTGGTTTGCGCGCCACTGGCGGCGACCGGGAACACCAGCGAGGTGTTGTCCTGTGCGGCACGCTCGTAGCTGGCATACGCGCCGTAGCGCAGCGTATGGGTGTCGCCCAGCGGCATCGCGAAGTCGGCCTGCAGGGTGCTGGCGCGATTGGCGCGGACGACCGAGGAGGCGACGCCGTTGAAGATCAGGTCACCGACGTTGTCGGGCTGGAAATTGACCTGGCTGTAGCGCTGGCCCAGCGCCACCTGATAACTGGTGGCGCCCAGTTTGCCCTGCAGCGACAGCACCGCAAAGCGGGTCAGCTCGCGCTGGCGCTCGTCGAGCTGGGCCGAATTGAAACCGGCCGGCGCACCGGCCAGCGCGAAGGCCGGCGACTGATCGGGATTGTCGGGGATCTGGAAGCGGTTGTTGGCCAGTCCGGCCATCAGACTGATGCGGGTTTCGTCGTTGAGCACATACGAAAGCGTGCCGAAGCCGTGGACCTGGTTGGTACGGTCATGGATGGCATTGCGCGCTGGCGTCGGATTCTCGATGCCGAGATCGTTGCGGCTGAAGCTGCCGGTGGCGAACCAGCTCCAGCGGCCGGCGCTGCCCCAGTCGCTCAAGGTCGGATTGAGTGTCGCGTGGCTGCCCACGGTCAGGCCGACGCTGCCGCCATTGCCGAGTTGCTCGCCCGACTTGGTGGTGACGTCGACCACGCCCGCGGTGCGCAGGCCGTACTGCGCCGGCAGCGCGCCGGTCAGCAGGCGCAGCGACTCGATCATGCGCGGATCCAGCGTCTGGCCGAAGCCGGAGATGCTCTCCGGGATCAGCACGCCGTTGATGCGGTACTGCAGGTTGCCATGGTCGCCGCGCACGTGCACATCGCCATAGGAATCCTGCACCACCCCCGGTGCCTGCAGCAGGATCTGGTTGACCGGCGTCGAGGCGCCCTGCGGCAGCTGGGTGATGGCCTG
>JAJYMF010000335.1 GCA_021787175.1 Pseudomonadota bacterium
CGATCTACGGTCAAGGCGCGCGAGCTGTACCTGCGCATGCTGCGCACGCTGGCGCAGACCGGCAACGGCTGGATCTGCTTCAAGGACCGCGCCAACGCCACCTGCAACCAGACCGCCGAGCCCGCGCACGTCGTGCATCTGTCGAACCTGTGCACCGAAATCCTCGAGGTCACCTCAGGCGAGGAGACCGCGGTCTGCAACCTCGGCTCGATCAACCTGGCGCGACACGTGACCGACGGCGCGTTCGACTTCGACCAGCTGGCGGCGACGGTGCGTCTGGCGGTGCGCCAGCTCGACCGCGTGATCGACCTCAACTACTACCCGATCGAGTCGGCGCAGCGCGCCAACCGCAAGTGGCGTCCGGTCGGGCTGGGCGTGATGGGCCTGCAGGACGTGTTCTTCCGGCTGCGGCTGCCGTTCGACTCGCCGCAGGCGCTGGCGCTGTCGACGCGCATCGCCGAGGCGATCTGCTACCACGCGCTGTCGGCCTCGTGCGATCTGGCCGTGGCGCAGGGCGCGCATCCGGGCTTCGGCGAGACGCGCGCGGCGCGCGGCGTACTGCCATTCGACCACTGGCCCGACGCGCAGCCGCAGGACGCCGCGCGCTGGCAGGCGCTGCGCGAGCGCATCGTCGCGCAGGGCCTGCGCAATTCGCTGCTGATCGCGATCGCGCCGACCGCGACCATCGCCTCGATCGCCGGCTGCTACGAATGCATCGAGCCGCAGGTCAGCAATCTGTTCAAGCGCGAGACGCTGTCGGGCGATTTCCTGATGGTCAACCGCTATCTGATCGACGAGCTGAAGACGCTGGGCCTGTGGACCGAGCCGATGCGCGAGGCGATCAAGCACGCCGAGGGCTCGATCCAGGGCATCGGCGTCATTCCCGAGCCGCTGCGGCAGATCTACCGCACCGCGTGGGAGCTGCCGCAGCGCGCGCTGATCGACCTCGCTGCCGCGCGCGGCGCCTGGATCGACCAGAGCCAGTCGCTCAACCTGTTCATGGAAAACCCGACGATCGGGCCGCTGTCGTCGATGTACATGTACGCCTGGAAGCGCGGCCTGAAGACCACTTATTACCTGCGCTCGCGGCCGGCGACGCGCATCGCCAAGACCACCGCGGCAGCGCCGGCCGAGGCCCTGGCCTGCGCGCTGGAGAATCCCGAGCACTGCGAGGCCTGCCAGTGAGCGCGCGCCTGCTCGATCCCGGCTTCGCGTTGACCCTGCGGCCGATGCGCTACCCGCAGTTCTACGCGATGTACCGCGACGCGGTACGCAACACCTGGACCGTCGAGGAAGTGGACTTCGCGCCCGACGTCAACGACCTGCGGCAGAAGATGACGCCGGCCGAGCGCCACCTGATCGAGCGCCTGGTGGCGTTCTTCGCCACCGGCGACTCGATCGTGTCGAACAATCTGGTGCTCAACCTCTACAGACACATCAACGCGCCCGAGGCGCGCATGTACCTGTCGCGCCAGCTCTACGAGGAGGCGCTGCATGTGCAGTTCTACCTGACCCTGCTCGATACCTATCTGCCCGACCCCGACGCGCGCCAGCGCGCCTTCGCCGCGGTCGAGAACATTCCCTCGATCCGCCGCAAGGCCGGGTTCTGCTTCAAGTGGATCGATTCGGTGCAGGCGCTGGAGCGGCTGGAGTCGCGCGAGCAGCGCCGCCAGTTCCTGCTCAACCTGATCGGCTTCGCCTGCTGCGTCGAGGGATTGTTCTTCTTCGCTGCGTTCGCCTACGTGTACTTCCTGCGTTCGCGCGGCCTGCTGCACGGCCTGGCCTCGGGCACCAACTGGGTGTTCCGCGACGAGTCGGGGCACATGGCGTTCGCCTTCGAGGTGATCCGCACCCTGCGCGAGGAGGAGCCCGGGCTGTTCGACGACCGCCTGCGCGGCGAGGTCGAGGCGATGCTCGAGGAGGCGATCGACTGCGAGGCGCGGTTCGCCGACGACGTGCTGGGCGGCGGCGTCGCCGGGCTGGCGCCGGCGGCGATGCGCCAGTATCTGGAGTACGTCGCCGACCAGCGCCTGGTCCAGCTCGGCATGCCGCGGCGTTACGGTGCCGCAAATCCGTTCGCCTTCATGGATCTGCAGGACGTGCAGGAGCTGACCAACTTCTTCGAGCGGCGGGTGTCGGCCTACCAGGTCGGGGTCGAGGGCGAACTGGCGTTCGATGCCGCGTTCTGAGCGCAGCCCTGACGATCAGGACCCCAGCAGCTCCAGCAGCGTCGCACGCGGCAGCTTGCCGGTGGCGCTGCGCGGCAGGGCGTCGACACGCCGCAGCGGTCGCGGCAGGAACACCGGATCGACCATGTCGCGCAGCGCGGCGAGGATCGCCGCTTCGTCGAGCCCGGGCGCCACCACCGCGGCGGCGATGCGGCGCACGCCGGCGGCATCGGCGCGCTCCAGCTGCACCACCGCGGCGTCGCTCACGCCGGGGATCGCCAGCAGGCGCTGGGTGAGGTCGCCCAGCGAGGCGCGCTTGCCGGCGATCTCGATCAGGTCCACGGCACGGCCGGCGAGACGGAAGCGACCATCGGCGGCCAGCTCGATCACGTCGGCCAGGATCACCGGCTCGGCCAGCTGCGGCGCGTCGACGCGCATGCCGTCCGGCTGCGGCAGCACCTGCACGCCGCGGTAGGGCGTCCACAGGACGTCTTGCGCCGGCCGGCGCGCGGCGATCACGCAGGTCTCGGTGGAGCCGAACACTTCCAGCAGCGGCGCGCCGCTGACCGTCTCGATGGCCGCCGCAAGCCGCGGATCCAGCGGCGCGGTTGCCGAGGTGATCGCCTCGCAGCGCAGCGTCACGCCGGCGTCCAGCAGGGCGCGCAGGTGCACCGGCGTAGCCACCAGCAGGCGCGGTGCGGGCAGGGCCGCCAGCGCCGCGGCGATGTCGGCGGGCAGGAACGGCCGTCCCGCATCGACCGCGGCCGCGCCCAGCAGGGGCAGCAGCACCGACAGCTCCAGTCCGTACATGTGCTGCGGCGGCACCGTGGCCAGGATGTTGAAGCGCGGCCCGAGTGCGGCGTCGAACAGCGCCTGGTTGCCGGCGTTGCTGGCGTTGAGCGCGCCCCAGGTCTTGCCCTGCGCGTGCGGCAGGCCGGTCGATCCCGAGGTGTAGCCGATCACGGCCGTGAGCGCGGCGGCGATGCGCGGCACGCTGGTGCAGGATGCAAACGCCTGCACCGGCCGCGCGAACGCGCGGGCGACAAACAGCGACGGTGGCGGCGGATCGAGCGCACGGTCGGACAGCGCCACCGCGCCCGGATGCCGGGCGAGGATCTCGGCCACCGCCTGCGGCGCGCGTGAGGGCGGCAGCAGGGTGGTGCGGCCGGCGATCAGCGCGGCGGCGAAGCCGAGCAGGAAGGCGTAGCGGTCGTCGCACAGGTTGACGACCGCATCGCCTGCCGGCAGTTCGGCGGCCAGTGCCTGCGCGTGGGCGATGAACTGGCCGGCGCTGACCACGAGCCCGCCGCGGTGCGCCAGCGGCCGCGTGAGGTCGCCTGCGGCCAGCGGCAGGCTGTGTGGAAGCGGGGAGCTGAGGATGTCGCCGGGGACCACCATGGGAGATCGCTCGGGTAGGCAGGGCGGCGCGCATCATGACCCGCGCGCCGTCGCGGTCAGCGGTTGCCGTCGTCGGTCGGTGCGGTCTTGCGGGCCGCGGTCTTCTTGGCCGTGGTTTTTTTCGCGGCGGTTTTCTTCGTCGCGGGTTTCCCGGCCGCGGTTTTCCGGACGGCAGCCTTCTTGACGGCCGCCGGTTTTGCCGGCGCCGCGGCGGGCGCGGCGGTCTTGCGGGCGGCGGTCTTCTTCGCCGCGCCGGCGCCCTTGCCGCCGCGCGCAAAGCCGCGCTTGGGCCGTACCGGCGCGGCCGCCAGCAGGGTGGCGCATTCCTCGGCGGTCAGCGTGGCCGGCTCGCGCTCCTTGGGGATGCGCGCGTTCTTCTCGCCGTCGGTGATGTAGGGCCCGTAGCGGCCGTTGAGCACCTGCACGCCGTTGCCGAAATCCTTGATGATGCGGTTGGCGGCGATCTCGCGCTTCTCGCGCACGCGATCGAGCGCGGCCGCCAGGTCGATGGTGTAGGGATCGTCCTCGGCCTTGAGCGAGGCGTAGGTGTCGCCCTGCTTGACGAACGGCCCGAAGCGGCCGACGCCGACACTGACCTTTTCGCCTTCGGGCGACAGGCCGAGATCGCGCGGCAGCTTGAACAGCTGCACCGCGTCGGCCAGCGCGATCGTGTGCATGCTCTGGCAGATCGGCAGCGAGGCGTAGCGCGGCGGATCGCCGGCCTCCTTGCTGCCGATCTGCGCGAACGGTCCGTAGCGGCCGAGGCGCACGGTGACTTCCTTGCCGCTGACCGGATCGACGCCGAGCGCGCGGGTGCCGGTGGCTTCGCCGCGATCGACCGACTCGGTCTTCTCGTCGACCAGCTGCTTGAACGGCGTCCAGAAGCGCTGCAGCAGCGGATGCCAGTCCTCCTCGCCGCGGCTGACCGCGTCGAGCTCGTCCTCGAGTTTCGCGGTGAAGTCGTAGTCGACGTAGCGGCTGAAGTGCCCGGACAGGAACTTGCCGACCGCGCGGCCGACGTCGGTGGGACGGAAGCGGCGCTGGTCGAGGGTGACGTACTCGCGGTTGAGCAGCACCTGGATGATGCTGGCGTAGGTCGACGGCCGGCCGATGCCGTATTCCTCCAGCGTCTTGACCAGGCTGGCCTCGGAGTAGCGCGGCGGCGGTTCGGTGAAGTGCTGCTCGGCGAGGATGCCGGTCAGCGGCACCACGTCGCCGGCCTCGAGCAGGGGCAGCTTGCGCGCCTCGTCGTCGTCCTCGGCGTTCTTCTGGTCGCGGCCCTCCTCGTAGACGGCGAGAAAGCCCGGATCGACCACGGTGGTGCCGGTGGCGCGAAACGCCGCGTCGCCGAGCGGGAACTCGACGCTGACGGTGTTGAGCGTGGCCGGCTGCATCTGGCAGGCGACGGTGCGTTTCCAGATCAGCTCGTAGAGCTTGCGCTGGTCGTCGTTGAGAAAGGCGGCGATGCCCTGCGGCGTGCGCAGCGCCGAGGTCGGACGCACCGCCTCGTGCGCCTCCTGCGCGTTCTTCGACTTGGTCTTGTATACCTGCGCCTGCTCGGGCAGCGCACGCGCGCCGTAGTCACGGGCGATCACCTCGCGCAGCTCGGCGACCGCTTCGGACGACAGGCTGGTGGAGTCGGTGCGCATGTAGCTGATCAGGCCGACGCTGCCCTCGCTGCCCAGCGCCACGCCTTCGTACAGGCCCTGGGCGACGCGCATGGTGCGGCTGGTGGCGAAGCCGAGCTTGCGCGCGGCCTCCTGCTGCAGGGTCGAGGTGGTGAACGGCGGCGCCGGGCGCCGCTTGCGCTCCTTGCTCGACACCTCACCGACCGTCAGCCGGCCGCCGGCGGCGGCGCTGAGCGCCGCGCGCGCGGCCTCGGCGTCGGCGGCGTTGGTCAGGTCGAACTGCTCGAACTTCTTGCCGTGCAGCCGCGTCAGCCGCGCGCCGAAGGCGCCCTGCGGATGCGCCAGTGCGGCCTCGACGGTCCAGTATTCGCGCGCCTTGAAGGCTTCGATCTCCTCCTCGCGCTCGACGATCATGCGCAGCGCCGGCGACTGCACGCGCCCGGCCGACAGTCCGCGCTGCACCTTGCGCCAGAGCACCGGCGACAGGTTGAAGCCGACCAGGTAATCCAGCGCGCGGCGCGCCTGCTGGGCGTTGATCAGGTCCAGCGACAGCGCGCGCGGATTGGCGACCGCCTCCTTGATCGCGCGCGGCGTGATCTCGCCGAACACCACCCGGTGCAGGTCCTTGCCGGCGAGCAGGTCGCGCTCGCGCAGGATCTCGGCGATGTGCCAGGAGATCGCCTCGCCTTCGCGATCGAGGTCGGTGGCGAGGTAGATGGCGTCGGCCCTGGCGGCGGCGCGCGCGATCGCATCGACGTGCTTCGCGTTGCGCTCGATCACCTCGTAGTTCATCGCGAAGTCGTGCTCGATATCGACCGCGCCCTCTTTCGGCACCAGGTCGCGCACGTGGCCGTAGGAGGCCAGCACCTCGAAGTCCTTGCCGAGGTACTTGTTGATCGTCTTGGCCTTGGCCGGCGACTCGACGATGAGCAGATTCTTGGCCATGCACAGGGGTCCGCGGGAGAGCTTCAGGGTGGCATGCCGGCCCGGAATCGCGCTTCCGTGCCGCTGTCTTGCTTACTTAGGAGCACGCCGGCGAGGACGCTGTCAAGCGCGAGCGCCGTCGGGCGCCGCCCGCAGCGGCAGCCCGGCCCAGGCCTGCAGCACCTCGTCGAGGCCGATCTGGTCCACCCGCGAGCGTTGCGGCGGCCCGCCCAGGGTGACGATGGCGCCGGGCCCGCGCGGTCGCCAGGCGCCCGGCGCCGCCGCACCATACAGCACCAGCAGCGGGCAGCCCAGCGCCGCCGCCGCGTGCGCCGGGCCGGTATCGATCGAGACCATGCCGGCGGCGACCTCGCACAGGGCCAGCAGCCGCGGCAGCGGCAGATCGTCACCCAATGCCTGCAGCCGCTGCGGCGGCAGCGCGGCGCCGCGCACCAGCGCCGCCAGCAGCGCCTGCTCGGGCGGGGTGCCGGTCAGCAGCAGGGCGGCGTCGGGATGTGCCGTCGCCAGCGCGCGCAGCAGGCCGATCCAGCGCGCGTCCGGCCAGTGCTTGGCGTCGCCGAGCCGGCCCAGGCGGCCGCGCCGCAGCGTGCGCTTGTTGCCTGCGTGGACCAGCAGCAGCGGGCGGCCGGCCAGGCCGCGCCCGGCCAGCCACGCCGGCAACGCGGCGTGCGCAGCGGGATCGACGACCAGCCGCGGCAGCAGCGCGCCGGCACTCGTGGGCTCCGCGGCCGGGCAGGCGTCGGCCCAGGCCGCTGGCGCAGTGCGCGCGAACTGCGCCCAACGGTCCAGCCAGTGCTCGGCGCGCACGTCGTCGCGCCGGTGCAGCCAGATCGTGTCGGCGGCGGCGATCCCGGCGCGATCCAGCAGCGCGGCCAGTTTGTCCAGCGCGAACTCGTCGGCCACGTATACCGGCCCGCGCGGCCGCGCGTGCAGCGCCGCCACCGCCCGCCACTGCGCGGGATCGCTCCAGTACGGCCGCTTGCGGCTGTTCAAGGCGATCACGCTGCCGACGTCGGGATGGCCGGCGTACAGCGGCGCGCCCCAGGCGCCCGAGGTCAGCACGTCGCAGGGTGCGCCGTAGCGACGGTGCAGCAGGCCGAGCAGGCCGGTCAGCAGGACCATGTCGCCGAGCGCGCCGAAGCGCACGACCAGCGGGCGCACGGGCGACGGCAATCCGGCGGCGGGCATCGGCAGCCGTGCGTCAGCCGAAGCGCACCAGGCTGTGCCCGGTCATCGCCGCCGGCTGCGGCAGATCCATCAGTGCCAGCACCGTTGGTGCGAGATCGCACAGCGCGCCCGGCTGCAGCGTCGCCTTGCGGCCGACGTAGACCAGCGGCACCGGGCCGACGGTGTGCTGGGTGTGCGGCTGACCGTCGTCGTCGCGCATGTTCTCGAGATTGCCGTGGTCGGCGCTGATCAGCATCTCGCCGCCCGCGGCGCGGATCGCCGGCACGATCAGCGCCAGCGCGCGGTCGACCGCCTCGACCGCCTGGATCGCGGCCTCCAGCTTGCCACTGTGGCCGACCATGTCGGGGTTGGCGATGTTGCAGACGATGAAGTCGTAGCGGCCGGAGCCGATCGCCGCGACCAGCTTCGCGCTCAGCTCGGGCAGGCTCATCTCCGGCTGCAGGTCGTAGGTGGCGACCTTGGGGCTGGGCACCAGGATGCGGTCCTCACCGGGGAAGGGCTGCTCGCGGCCGCCGGAAAAGAAGAACGTCACGTGCGCGTACTTCTCGGTCTCGGCGATGCGCAGCTGATGCAGGCCGCGCTCGGCCAGCACCTCGCCGAGGGTATGGCGCAGATCGTCGGGCGCGTAGGCGACCGCGGTCACCGGCAGATCCTTCGCGTACTGGGTCAGGGTGACGAAGGCGGACAGCGCGGGCCGGCGCTTCGGCGCGAAGCCGGCGAAGGCCGGATCGACGAAGGCGCGGCTGAGCTGGCGCGCGCGGTCGGCGCGGAAGTTCATGAACACCACGGCATCGCCGTCGGTGACCGGCGCACCCGCGCCGATCACGGTCGGCGCGACGAACTCGTCGGTCTCGCCGTGCGCATAGGCCGCCTGCAGTGCCGCCTGCGCGCGGTCGGCGTGCGCGCCGTCGGCATCGACGATCGCGCTCCACGCCCGCGCCACGCGTTCCCAGCGCTGGTCGCGATCCATCGCGTAATAGCGGCCGCTGACACTGGCGACGACCGCGCCCGGGGTCGCCGCGCAGGCGGCTTCGAGCCGGGCAATCGAAGCGCCGGCGCTTTGCGGCGGCGTATCGCGGCCATCGAGAAAGGCGTGCATGGCGATCCGCGCCACGCCTTCGCGTGCGGCCAGCCGGATCATCGCCAGCAGGTGATCCTCGTGGCTGTGCACGCCGCCGGGGCTGAGCAGGCCGAACACGTGCAAGGTGCCGGAGCCCGCGCGCGCGGCGCGGCAGGCGGTCCGCAGCGCGGGGTTGGCAAAGAAGCTGCCGTCGGCGATCGCGCGGTCGATGCGGGTCAGCTCCTGGTACACCACACGGCCGGCGCCGATGTTCATGTGGCCGACCTCGGAGTTGCCCATCTGCCCGTCGGGCAGGCCGACGGCCAGACCATGCGTGTCGATGCGCG
>JAJYMF010000142.1 GCA_021787175.1 Pseudomonadota bacterium
TCCAGGCCGTGATCATGCGGGTCGTAGAAGAAGTCGCGCTCGATGCGCCAGACCTCGGCGTACATCTGCGCCCACTCCTCGCGCGGCACCACGTGCACCTCCATGTCCGCGGTCTTGAGCTTGCCCGCCCCGGGCTTCACCGGCTTGTCGGCACCGGTGATGAACCAGTCCTCGCCGCTCTGGTAGAGCATCTTGTTGCCGTCGCCGGACAGCGCGAAATCCTTGACGCCCTCGACCAGGGTCTCGGTCTTGCGATCGTCCAGATCGAACCGCTTCAGGGTGCTGACGGCCTCCTTGCCGGGCACCTGCGGCGCCTGCAGCAGGTAGAGCACGCCGCTCTTGCCGGCCGTCATGCCGACGTAGTTGGCGGCTTCGATCGGCAGCGCCAGGGTGCGCTGCAGCAGGCCGTCGAAGTCGATCGCGACGCGCACCTTGGCGGGCTTGCCGGCCTCGTCCTTCGGCTTGCTCGCCGCGGCGGCGGGGCCCTTGTCCTCGTCGCTGCGCGGCTGCAGCGGCGAGGGCAGGTCCTTGCGCAGCACGGCCACGTAGACGCTGCGGGTGACCGGGTGCGCCTCGCTGGTCATGTCCAGCCAGCCCGTGCTCAGACCCATGTCGGTGCTGGCGGTGAAGTACAGGTATTTGCCGTCGCGGTCGAACACCGGATACAGGCAGTCGCTCATGCCGTCGGTGACCTGGGTGGCCTTGCGATCGGCCAGCGAGTACACGAAGACCGCGCGCAGGTGATTCGGCAGCTGCTTGGTGTAGGTCAGCCAGCGCCCGTCCGGCGACCAGCTGGCGTCGAACTCGTGCAGCGGCGTGTCGTAGCGATCGGTGTCGACCTTCACCGGCGTCGGGTGATCGAGATCGACGACCCAGAGATTCAGCCGCTTGTCGCTGTAGGCGATGCGCTTGCCGTCCGGCGACCAGACCGGGTGGTAGAAGAACGACGGCGGCTGGCCGAGATCGATGCGGCGCGGCGTACCCAGGCCATCCTGGCTGCGGATGTACAGCGCGTACTCGCCCGTGGCGTCGGAGAAGTACGCGATCGACTTGCCGTCCGGCGACCACGCCGGATCGCGCTCGGCCGCGTTGGAGGTGCGGGTGATGTCGCGGATATCGCCGTGATCGGCCGGTACGGTGAGGATCTCGCCGTGCGCCTCGAACACCGCGCGCGCGCCGGTCGGCGAAATCCCGGCGTGCACGATCTCCTTGGCCACCTTGACGAAGTGCGGCACCGTCTGCGGCAACGGTCCGTCGATGCGCACCGGCACGCGCACGTCGCGGTGCGTGGCGACGTCGTACAGATGCAGCGCACCCATCTGCGTGTAGACGATCGCGCCGTCGGCCGCCGCGGCGCCGTCGATCGGAAAGCCGGTGTTGTCGATCAGCCGCGTGACCTGGCCGCTGTGCACGTCGTAGGCATAGAGCGTGGCCGGACCCTCGCGCTCCGACAGGAAGTAGACCGTGTCGCCCATCCACATCGGATCGCGGTCGTTGGCGTTCGCGTGCGGCACCTTGACCACGCTGGAATCCGACAGCCGCGCGATCCAGATCTGCGTCGTCTGGCCGCCGTGGTAGTCGCGCCAGTCCGGCTCCCACTGGAAGATCGGGTTGTAGGCGATGTGCGTGCCATCGGGCGAGAACATACCTTGCTCGGCCATCGACAGCGGCAGGGCCGTCGGCAGCCCGCCGCTCAGCTTCTTGACGAACAGCTCATCGGAATCGTTGCTGGCGTCGCGATGCGAGCGGATCAGCACGCCGCTGCCGTCCGGCGTCCAGCCCACCGCCACGTCCGCGGCCGGATGCCAGGTCAGCCGCGTCGGCTGCCCGCCCGCCGCCGGCACCACGAACACGTCCGCATTGCCGTTGACGTCCGCGGTGTAGGCCACCGTGCGCCCGTCCGGCGAAAACACCGGCCCGCTGGCCGTACCCAGCCCGCCGACCAGCAGCGTGGCGTCGCCACCGCTGCGCGGCACCGTCCAGATCTCGCCGCCGTAGGCGAAGGCGATGCGCGTCGCCGACAGCGTCGGCGTCTGCAGCAGCAGGGGGACCGGGCCCGCCCGGACGGCGCCGCTGACCAGCAGCAACGCAGCGGCCACGCTGCCGAAGCACTTCACGATCGCGTTGTGCATGACATCCCTCCCCCTCGATCGGCCAACGATATCAGTCCGCGCGGGGGGTTGATCCATGCTGCAGGTCATGACGACGAAGCCCGGCGGGCTGCCGCGAACATCAAGGCGTGTGGATGCGGGCGGTGAACAAGTACCCAAGTTTCTTCGTCCGGATCTCACGAGTCGCCGATCCAGGCGGACCCGGTTGTAGCTCAATGGGGTCAGGTTCATTTGCAGCGACGCGGGCGATGTGCGGGGTGGATACAAGCGATGCGACCAGGAAGTGAGCCTGACCCCGTTCTTGGCTCGTGCGTCTGGTAGTCGGGTGGCCAAGTGGCGAAGCCCTGTGTCAGGAGATGCAGCGCGGCGGGGTAGTGGCGAGGACCACCTCTACCCTCGATAACCACAGTCATCGTCATCGCCAGCCTTCGTCGGCAAGCTGGCCCTGCAGGGAACCGTTAAGCCTTTTCTTCCAGGAATTGGCCTCATCCAAGCTTCCGCGTGCGTGGCCGTCCGCCTTTGCGCCCGTTCTCGCGCGCCGCGGCAGCCTTTGCGGCGCTGCGCGCACGGCCGCCCGAAGCGCCAAGTTGCGCTGCCATCCAGCCCGGGGAACCGAAAACGCCTTGAAGCAGGGCAGGCAGATAGAGGTCGGCGTCGAGCCGGGGCCAGTGCAGACCGAGCCCGGCTGGGCTGACCTCGATCGGGTTCAGGTCCGCCGGCGAGGCATCCGCCAACCCCTCCGCCATGGACGGCGGGAACGCCAGCTCAAGGCCTGTGTTCAAGCGGACGAGGACGCGATCGGCGCGGCGATCATAGTGGGCGGATACCGCCCTGGCATCGCCCCGAAGGCTCGCCATGTTCCTTTCTGCCTCGACAAACTCATGCTCAGTGATGTTCATGGATGCTCCTCCACTGCTCGCACAGCGTCGCCAAGACAACGGACAGTGCGCGCTTCAAACGATTAACGGCGGCACGGCTGAACCCGTAGCTTTCACGAAGCTCAGGCGGGCCGTCCGGGCAATGCAGTACGAACACCGCCTCGCCGCCACGCCCGACGACATGGACATGCGCGGGACGATGGTCGTTGGGATAGATCACAACCCGATGGGTGCCGATGCGCCAAACGGTAGGCATGATCCAGCCTAACAGTAACCCAAGCGCTTGGGAAGGTGGATCATCCCAGCTTCTTCGCCAGATCTGAACGGGGCAGGTTCACTTACAGCGAGGTGGGCGATGTGCCGGGTGGATGCCAGCGATACGGCCATGAAGTGAGCCCGACTCCGTTCTTACATCCGGCGAAAACACCGGCCCGCTGGCCGTACCCAGCCCGCCGACCAGCAGCGTGGCGTCGCCACCGCTGCGCGGCACCGTCCAGATCTCGCCGCCGTAGGCGAAGGCGATGCGCGTCGCCGACAGCGTCGGCGTCTGCAGCAGCAGGGGGACCGGGCTCGCCCGGACGGCGCCGCTGACCAGCAGCAACGCAGCGGCCACGCTGCCGAAGCACTTCACGATCGCGTTGTGCATGACATCCCTCCCCTTGATCGGCCAACAATATCAGCCGGCGCGGGGGGTTGATCCATGCTGTACGTCATGGGACGAGGCCCATTGGGCTGCTGCGAGTATCAAGCCGCATCGACACCGGTGGTACTACGTATCTAAAAGGTGTTCGCCCGACTGGCAACTCCCGGCCCGAAGCGGACGCTGGCTCCATCATCTGCACCCTGCAGAGAAATCGGATGTTTGCTTCGCGAGCCCGTTGTAGTGGTCACGAAGCGCGGGGCAATTGACAGCACACTGAAGTTGTGTGCTTCCCTCAGCAAACCTGCCGGATGGTGGGTGGAAAACGAACCTGGTGAAGGTTCTGGAAAGCGATGCCATCGGATGATGGCCCACCACTGCGGAGATCCGCAGTGCACAGGAAGTTCGTCTTCCAGCGCCGGATCCTCTATCAACTTCAGAGGACCGCAGTGATGAATCCCGAAACTCTTATTGTTCGCTTCGATACCGTCGCCGAGCAGACGGCTGGCCCTGTTCTTCGTATCGTTGGCTTTGCCAAAGCGCGGAACCTGATCCAACTGCTCGATTCTGCCGATTTGGAAGCAAACCCACGCTCCGCGAAGACTGGGCCTGTCACGCAGGACATTCTCGAGAGCATCATCGATACACCGGACATCTTTGTATTCAAGACAAAAGGCATCCTGGTTGGCGCCAGCTACTACGAGAAGCTCCAGCGGAATCGCTACAGCCTTTCGTTCGAAAATACAAAGATCGAAGGCATCCTCGACGGCGGCCACAACTCACTGGCACTCGGCATCCACATCTTGACTCGCGCGGTTGGTCCGGAGGTGGCACGAAAAATCAAACGCTGGCCCGACTTCAAGGCCGCGTGGGAGGCTAACCGGGAAGCAGTGGAAGCGCTACGCAAAATGAAGCCGGAACACGACGGCTATGACGAAGCTGCCATCGACTTCTTGGTTCCCATCGAGATTTTGGTTCCATCCGACGTAGACGATAAGGAGGTGGTTGAGGAGTTCAACCATTCCTTGCTGTCGATCTGCTCGGCGCGGAACAATAACGTGCAGTTGACGCTCGAGACCAAGGCCGCTAAGAAAGGATTCTACGAAGTGCTGCGCGCAGCATTGCCGCCTCAGATCGAGAAGCGGGTTGAATGGAAGACGAATGATGGCGGCGAGGTCAAGGCACGCGACTTGGTTGCCATGTCATGGATTCCCCTCTCCTGTTTGGAACTAGACAACCTGCCCACGATCCCACCGCAGAATATCTATCGAAACAAAGGTGAGTGCGCCAGGCTCTTCGACGAGCTAATGAGCAGGGAAGATGTCTCTCAGCCGACCGATGGCGAATACACCCGCGAGGTCAATAATGCTGCCGTCATCAGCGCCCTGAAGATCGCAGCGGAGTTGCCGCTGCTATACGACCGCATCTACGAAGCCTTCCCTTATGCGTACAACAGGGCGGGTGGAAAATTTGGCAACATTTCGGTGGTGAAGCCGGCTGCGGACATGCGTTCCAAGCCGAAGACTCACTTCACGCAGCAGCCTGTCGAATACAGCTATCCGGACGGCTTGATCATGCCGCTCGTTTACGGGCTGAAGGCGATAATGGACCTCGACAAGAGTGGCGAATTGCACTGGACGCAGGATCCCGCCAAATTCTTGGATGAACATCTTCACGTGATTGTTAGGAAGTACCGCGTCGTCCTCGATGCCTTCAAGTTCGATCCTCAGAAGATCGGCAAGAACGAGGGATCCTACGATCTGATTCTCGATGCGTTCGAGACGCAATTGATGAAGGAAGAGTACGAGATCGCGTAAGCGCACCGAATCCCCGCGGATCTCAGTCGCCGCGGGGATTTTTCTTGAAGAAGCCAACCCCACGGGCAGGCCGGATGTCCGCAAGGATCGGGAGGCGCTACATCGCACATACATCGCCTGCGCGAGATGAAATGGGTTTCGAGACGCTGGACGAAAAGGCAGAGCGCGAGCTCTTTCGCCTGTACAGATACTACTGGCGTGAGGCAGGGCGCTGTAGAGACGCCAAGGCCTACCTCGCCGGATGTGTGATGCTCGGCGCTGCTCTCGAAACACTCCTCATGCTGATCGTCAACGTCTATCCCGAGGAGGCAGTGGCTACAGGGCGCATGCCGATGTACCGTGGTACGCCCAAGCCACTGCTCACATGGCGTCTTCAGACGTTGCTTGCCGTAGCCAAGGGTGCAGGCTGGCTTCCGAGCACCCTCAACGTCGGTGAGCATGAGTGGTCTAAAAGAAGGGCAAGGGTCGGTGACTATGCTGAGATCACTCGCATGATCCGAAATCTGGCACACCCTGCTCGCTATCACCTCGATCACTCGCGGAAACGGGTGACTGCTAGATATCTGCAACATCAGTTCGAGATTGTGCTGGCGTGCCAAGAATGGTTAGAGAAGTACAACATGGACCGGCTTACCGAGCACATGCGTCAAGAAGGCCTGATGTAGCAAGACCCAGCTCAGAGTGGACATTCGAACGACCGAAAAGGGTCGACAGCGGCCTTCCCACCCAGTGCCGCAGCCGGCCGATGTTCTCGCATCGTGGTCATCACCGCTCCCGCGTTTCATCCCCCGCCATCGTCACCGTCCAGGTCTTGCCGTCGGTCGAGCGCGCGCTTTCGAAATGGATGCGGTCGCGGCCGCTGAAGACGTTGACGGTGCGATAGCGCACGCCCTTGGCATCCGGTTCGCCGAGATAGGTCCAGCGGTCGCCGGCGATGGTCAGCGTGCCGGGCGGGCCGAGCGCGGCGCCGTCGGGCAGCACGATCTGGGTGCGATAGTGACCGGGTGCGGCATCGGGGATGAACACCACCAGCGCGCCGGGCTTGCCGTTGACGGTCTGCTGACAGGCGAAGTAGCGACCGATTTGCGCGCAGTCGTTGACCAGCCGATCGGGTTTCTTGCCGGCGGGCGTGGTCTGCGTGACCTGCCAGGTGCCCTCGTACAACCGCAGCGGCGCGTAGGGATCGATCGCGTCCTGGGCGTGCGTCGCGCCCATCAGCACGAGGGTGCCGACAAGGACTGTCGCGAGCAGCCGTCCACTCTTTCGATCCATGGAAGAGTCCTACCTTCCGCTGCGCATGAAAGATCCTTCGCCCTGCGGGCTCAGGATGACAAGACCGACGACGGACTGGCGGCGGGTCATCGGCACCGGGCCTCCCTGCGGCGGTATCTCCGGCCACGCCATCCATCGCGTGGCGTTCGGGGTCGCGCGGCGATGGACCGCATGGTGCGCTCGCTTGCGGACGCGATGAGGGAACCCGTGGTGATCGACCATCAGCCGATCACGCTCGGGGTCAACATCGGCGTAGGCATTTCCCAGAGGACACCTCCGATATCGCCGAGATGCAAAAGCTCGCAGATCGCCGGATGTACATTGGCAAATGCGCCGACCGTCCTGCGCCTGGATGAGGTTTTTTCCTTCGAGTCGCACTGCGCGCCCCTCGCCTATTTTGGTTTCCCGCCCATGTCGATCGGCTTGCCGTTGGATAGGAAGGTCAGGTAACTCGCCAGGTCGGTCAGTGTCCGGCTGCCATAGGCGGGCGGCTTGCCACCGAGGCCGCCGGCAATGCACCCGCGGATCTGGTCTTCGAGGCTGATGACCTTGCCGAATTTCGGACTGAAGCGGGGGAAAATGGCGGCGGCATTGCTCAGGCTCGGAATCTTGCTGCCGTTGGCGAGTTGGCCCGCGATCTTGCCGCCGCCTGAGTGGCAGCTCTGGCAAGTCATGCCCCTGCCGCCGAAGGTATCGGTCGTGAAGAGGTGACTACCGCTTTCGATCGCTGCGTGCAGCGGGTCCGGCCCCTTGGCCCAGGCATTGGGCGCGCACAGCCCAAGCACCAGGACTCCCGCGAGCAGGCGGGTACAGGAGGCGATTGGCTTCTTTGCGTTCATGTCGAGTGTCCTCTGATTAATGGCTAAGCGCATTGGATGGGGCTGTCGGCAAACAGCCTGTCGCGGAAAGCATGGCCCTCACACCGGCTTGCGGTGCACGGCAACCCACGCCGCAAAGGCATCCAGAAACTTCTGCATGAAGCCGCGCGTGGACTCGTTGGCGATGCGGCCCTGGTCGTCGAACAGGGTGGCGGCGCCGCCGACGTAGGCCTCGGGCTGCGCCAGGGTCGGCACGTCGAGGAACACCAGCGACTGGCGCAGGTGGTGGTTGGCACCGAAGCCGCCGATCGCGCCGGGCGACACGCTGATCACCGCGCCGGGCTTGCCACCCCAGACGCTGTGGCCATAGGGGCGCGAGCCGATGTCCAGCGCGTTCTTGAGCACGCCGGGCACCGAGCGGTTGTATTCGGGGGTGACGAACAGCAGCGCGTCGCAGGCTTTCACCGCATCGCGAAACGCGGTCCACGGCGCCGGCGGCGCGGGGTCGAGGTCCTGGTTGTACAGCGGCAGCGCGCCGATCTCGATCAGCTGCAGATCGAGCGTGCCCAACGCCAGGGCCTGGAGCGCCAGCGCCATGCGCCGGTTGTAGGACTCCTGGCGCAGACTGCCGACGAGGACGGCCACCTTCGGGGTGCTGGCCATGCGCGAACCCTCCTGTCGAGCGTGAATCCCGTCATCGCGGCGGAACGGCGGAACGGCGGAACGGCGGAACGGCGGAGATCATCCGCCGCTCCGTCGCGGATCGCTACAGCAGGCGCTGTCCCTGCGCGATGTCGGCGTGCAGCTTCTGCTCGCCGGCCTGCGCCTGCCGGTCGAGGTGATCGAACACCGCGTATTCGGCCTGCGTCGGGCGGTCGTAGCTGAGGTCGATGTCGGCGGCGAGGTAGGCCAGATGGCTGCGCAGTTTGGTCTCGTGCAGCAGGCTGCCTTCGCTGGACTGGATCTGCAGCGCGACGAGATCGGCGATGTCGGCATCGAGCGCGCGCAGCGCGGGCTGCGCCCTGGCTTTGGCCAGCTTGCCCGCGGCGACCGCGCCGTCGAGCCGGTCGCGCAGGGCGATCGCCTGGTTGAGCGTGCGGTCCAGCGTGTCCAGCGCGGCGTGGATCTTCAACCCCAGCGCAAGGCGC
>JAJYMF010000353.1 GCA_021787175.1 Pseudomonadota bacterium
CGATCTGAGGCCGATCTCCTCGGCGCTTTCGCGCAGCGCCGCGGCGACGGCATCGGCATCCGTCGCGTCCACGCGACCGCCGGGAAAGCTCACCTGCCCGGCGTGGGTGCGCAGATCGTCGTTGCGTCGCGTCAGCACTACGGTCGGCGCCGCTCCGGCGCGGATGCCGAGCAAGACCGCGGCCGGCGCGCGCGGTCCCGGCCCGAGCAGGTCGACGAGTTCGTCATGGTTCCAGCCCGGCGGTTGCGGCGGCGCCGCCAGCGGATGCAGCGCGTTCAGCAGCTCGGCGGGCAGCGCGCTCATCGGTGCAAGGAGCGCAGCGGCAACTCGCGCATGATGCGCAGCCGCTCGCGATCGTCGAGGCGCGACCAGCACGCGATTTCGTCACGGCTGCGCAGACAGCCGACGCAGCGGCCCGCCGCGTCCAGGCGACAGACGCCGACGCAGGGCGACAGCGGCGGCAGGGCGTCGGGGTGATCCATCGCTCCAGTTTAGCCGAGCGCCGCATCGCCGCCGTGCGATGCCTGGGTTACGCTGCGGCCATGCTCGCTCTCGCCACCCGCATGGTCCGTGATTACGGCAAGGTGCTGGCGAGTCTGCGCCCGGAGGTCTATGGCCTGCCGGAGTCGCTGCTGCCGCATCCGAAGGAGCGCCTGCGCGATGCGCTGCGCCTGCTGCTGACCAGCGTGCCGCTGGACCAGCCCGAGCTGCGCGAAGGACTGCTGCGCGGCTATGTCTATCTGGCGCAGTTCGTGCCGGATGCCGAGGCGGCACTGATCGCGCGCGGCCAAGCGCTGCTGGGCGGGGCGGGCGGCAATGGCAACGAGGCCGAACCGGCGATGCGCGCGATCAACCGCATCAAGCTGGCGATGGAAACCGCCCTCGAGGAGGCCGGCAGCCTGAAGCCGCCGGCCTGATGCCGCGCGTCAGTTCTTGACGTCGAGGATCTTCAGCTCGAACACCAGCGCCTCGTTGGGGCCGATGCGCGGCGGCTGGCCGTTGGCGCCGAACGCCAGCTGCGGCGGCACGTAGACCTGCCAGCGGTCGCCGACCACCATGCGCGGCAGGATCGCCTGCCAGCCCTTGATCATGTCCTTGACCTTGAACGTGACCGGCTTGCCGCGCGCGAACGAGCTGTCGAACTCCAATCCGTTCATCAGCGAGGCGCGGTAGTGCAGGGTCACCGTGGAATCGAGCGTCGGATGCACGGTGCCGGTGCCCTGCTCGATCACCCGGTACTGGATGCCGTCGGGCAGCGTGACGATGCCGGGCTTGGTACGGTTGGCGGCCAGGAACTGCTCGCTCTTCTTGAGGTTTTCGGCCGCCAGTTTCCGGTAGGCCGCCACCGCCTGGGTGCGGATCTTGGCTTCCAGCGCCGCCAGCTGCCCTTGCATCTCCGGCGCCGGCACCGCGGGCGCGCGCTTCGCATAGGCGTCCTGCAGGCCGCGGATCACCTGGCTGATGTCCACGTCCATGTTGTTGTTGAGAAAGTTGCTGCCGATCTGGAAGCCGACCGCATACGACAGCTTGGTCTTGTCGATCGCCGGCAGCTGCGGCGCAGCCGCGGCCGGAGCGGGGGCTGCCGCCTGCTGGGCGAATGCCGGCGCGACCAGCAGCAGCGCCGACAATGCGGTGAGACGCGATAACCTCATGCCAAATCTCCCATGTGGATGACGCCTAGCCGCGGCCATGCCGCGATGCACCCAGCCTAGAGTGCCGGGGCCGGAAAAGGTTCCCCGATTGCTGCCGTCGACTGTCGTCTCTTCATCTTGGAACCATCCCATGGCTGGCCGCAACCTGCCCAGCACCGACCGTGTCGGCCTGCGCGCGATCACCGTCAACCGCCCGGACAAGTTCAACGCGCTCGACCAGGGCCAGGCCTATGAAATGCAGGCCTTCGCGCTGTGCCTTGCCAGCACCGACCTGCGCGAGGGCACGCGCGCCTTCCTCGAGCGCCGCAAGCCGGTGTTCTGCGGTCGCTGAATCCCGCGCCGCGACGGGTCAGTGCTCGCCGCGATACTTCAGTTCGCCCGCGGTGACGCGCAGCGGCAGCCGGTTCTCCGGCGGTGGCAGCGGGCAGGTGGCGAACGCGGTGAATGCGCACGGCGGGTTGTAGGCGCGGTTGAAGTCGAGCACCACACGGCCGTCGCGCGGTGCGTCCGCGTACAGGAAGCGCGCCGCGCCGTAGGTCTCGTGGCCGCTGGTGCGATCGGCGAAAACCACGAACAGCCGGGTATCGCCCGGCGTCTGGATCACCGGCAGCAGCGTGACGTGCTGGCCGTCGCGCTCGAACTCGATGCGGCCGGGCACCACGTAGCGCTCGACCGTGCCGACTTCAGTAGCCAGCTCGACATGATGCACCGGAACGAACGGCTCGAAGCGCGCGTCGATCCGCCATGACGGATCGATTGGAAAGTAGTCGAGGCCGCGGAAGGCCGTGCGCGTCGTCGCCGTGCTGTCCTTGACCCGCAGCGCCTTGCGCCCCGAGCGGTCGAGCAGCGTCAGGCTCGTTGTGCCGAAGCGCACCACCGAAGGTTGCGGATCGCGATCGTCGCGCAGCGTCGCCGAGCGCACCGCCTCGCCATCGACCGTGGCGCCGGAATCGGCCGCCAGGTCCAGCCGCACGCGACCGTCGGCCGCCAGCGTGATCGTGCCGAGATGCGCCGGCCCTGCCGGCAGCACGATGGCGTTGCCGGCGGCGCGGCCGACGGTCTGAGCACCCGGCTGCAGCCATTCGAAGGCCACCAGCGTCAGCCAGCCGTCGGGCGCGGTCAGGGCCTGCAGGCGCTGCTGGCGCCAGTGCTCGATCTGCTGGCGGTAGGCAGCGTCGGCGCCGGCGATGCTGACGCTGACGCTGCCCAGCATGGCGGTGGCGAACAGGATGCGGGCAAGGGTCATCGTCGTCCTCTCCAAGGGTGATTCAGCGGCCGCGCAGGAACAGGCGATCGAGGTCGGCGAGCGCCAGTTGGGTCCAGGTCGGACGGCCATGATTGCACTGGCCGCTGCGCTCGGTGACTTCCATCTCGCGCAGCAGCGCGTTCATCTCGGCGAGGCCGAGGCGGCGGCCGGCGCGCACCGCGCCGTGACAGGCCATGGTCGCCAGCAGCTCGTTCTCGATCTCCTCCAGCCGCCGCGAGCTGCCGTGCTCGGCCAGTTCCGCCAGCACGTCGCGCACCAGCGCGGCCACGTCGGCGCCTTCGAGCAGCGCCGGGATGCGGCGCACGCTGACGCTCTCCGGGCCCGCGCGCACCAGCTCCAGCCCCCACGCCGTCAGCGCATCGGCGTGCTCCTCGGCCGCAGCCGCCGCCCGCGCGCCGACCGCGATCGCCTGCGGCACCAGCAGCAGCTGCGAACGCAGCGAAGTGGTGGCGCGCCCCTGCTTCAGGCGCTCGTAAGTGATGCGCTCGTGCGCGGCGTGCATGTCCACCAGCACCAGGCCGTGCGCGTTCTCGGCGAGGATGTAGATGCCCATGAGCTGGGCCAGCGCATAGCCCAGCGGCGGAAGCTCGCCCTCGCTGGCGGCCGGCGTGGCAGCCGCCCGTGTCGTCGCGTTCACCGCGGCGTGCGCGATCGTCAGCGGCTCGCCCGGCAGCGCTGCGTAGCCTGCCAGCGGCGCCTCGCGCACGGCGGCGCCGAAACCGTGCTGCAGCACCGGCGCCGCGGCATCGCGCGCGACCGCCGCGACCGGCTCCGCGACACCCGCGGCGCTGCCGGCGCGCGTGCCGGCCACCGCCGCGTGCAGGCTGCGAAACAGAAAATCGTGCACCAGGCGCTGCTCGCGGAAACGCACCTCGTGCTTGGCCGGATGCACGTTCACATCCACCTGCGCGGCATCGAGTTCGAGAAACAGCACGTAGACCGGGTGGCGACCGTGGAACAGCACGTCGGCGTAGGCCTGGCGCACCGCATGCGCCACCGTGCGGTCGCGCACCAGACGGCCGTTGACGAAGAAGTACTGCTGATCGGCCTGCGCGCGGGTCGCGGTCGGCAACCCGATCCAGCCCGCCAGCCGCAGGCCCGCGGCCTGCTGTTCGATCTGCAGGCACTGCCCGGCGAAATCCGCGCCCAGCAGATCGGCGGCGCGCTGCAGTCGCGCCGACGCATCCGGCGCGGGTCGCAGCATGCGCAAGGGCCGGCCGTTGTGGCTGAGGCGGAACTCCACCTCCGGCCGCGCCAGCGCCAGCGATTTCAGCAGCTCGTCGATGTGCGCCAGCTCGGTGCGCTCGGCGCGCAGGAACTTGCGTCGCGCCGGCACGTTGTAGAACAGGTCGCGCACCTCGACCGTGGTGCCGACCGCGTGCGCCGCCGGCCGCGGCGGCTGCGCCTGGCCGCCGTCCACCTCCAGCCGCAGCGCGGAGTCCGCCTCGCGCGGGCGCGAGACGATGGCGAAGCGCGCCACCGAGGCGATCGAGGCCAGCGCCTCGCCGCGGAAACCCATGGTGCCGACGCGCACCAGATCGTCGAAGCTGGCGATCTTGCTGGTGGCGTGCGGCGCGACCGCCAGTGCCAGCTCGTCGGCGGCGATGCCGGCACCGTCGTCGCGCACGCGGATCAGCCGCACGCCGCCCTCCTCGATCTCGACCTCGACGCGGGCGGCGCCGGCGTCGAGGCTGTTCTCGACCAGTTCCTTGACCACCGATGCGGGGCGCTCGATCACCTCGCCGGCAGCGATCTGGTTGACCAGCGCGGGAGGCAGCGGACGGATCGACGGCATGGCGGCAGGCCCGGGGCGAACCGCTAGCTTAGCGTCTGCGACCGCTCAGTTGGCCGGCGCGCCGATGCGGCTGCCACCCTCGGCGGCCAGGCGTTCGCTGCGTGCAGCGCGTGCGGCGGCGGTACGCAGGCGCTTTTCGGCGTTGAGCGCGTACCAGGTGCCCGGCGGCGGCGTGACCTCGAAATAATTCTTCAGCCCTCCCAGCACCGCCCTGGCCAGCTTTTCGCGATAGGCCGGATCGGCCAGCCGGCGCGCGTCGCTGGGGTCGGTGATGAAGGCGGTCTCGATCAGGATCGACGGCACGTCGGGCGAGCGCAGCACCACGAAGTTGGCGCGCTCGACCTGCGGCTTGTAGATCGGACCGATGCGCGCCAGCGAGGTCAGCACATCGCGCGCCACGCGGTGACTGGCCTGCATGCTGGCGCCCTGCGAGAGATCCAGCAGCACCGAGGCCAGGGTCGGGCTCTTGTCGTTGAGCGACACGCCGCCGACCAGTTCGGCGGAGGCGTTCTCGCTGTTGGCCAGCCAGCGCGCCGCGGTGCTGGATGCGCCCTTGGTCGACAGCATCCACACCGAGGCACCGTGCGCATCGCAGTCCCCCGGGCAGGCGTTGGCGTGGATCGACACGAACAGGTCGGCCTTGTCCTTGCGCGCGATCGCGTAGCGATCCTGCAGCGGCACGAAGTAGTCGCCGTCACGGGTCAGCACCGCCTTCATGCCGGGCTGGGCGTTGATCAGCCGCGCGAGATCCTCGCCGACGGACAGCGTGACGTTCTTCTCCTCGAGGCCGCCGTAGCCGATCGCGCCGGTGTCGTGGCCGCCGTGCCCGGGATCGATGGCGATCACCACCTTGCGGCCGATCGTCTCCGGCGGCAGCGCGGCCACGGCGGGCTTGCTGCCGGCATCGAGATCGACCACCAGCCGGTAGCCCTGATCGCCGGCCGGCTGCAGCAGGAAGCTGCGCGGCTGCGTCGTCGCGTCCAGATCGAGCACCACGCGGGTGCCGCCGTCGCCGTGCGCACCGGTGCGCGCATCCTTGAACGGGCCGAGGCCCGCGGGCGCGCGAAAGCCCTCCGCGAGTCGGGCGCTGCTGAAGTCCAGCACGATGCGATCGGGCTTGGAGAGCTGGAACAGGCGATAGTCCACCGGACCCGACAGGTCGAACACCGCACGCAGACCGCCGGCGGCTTCGGAGACGCGCAACGCCTTGATTTCAGTTCCGGCGCCGGCCGCCTTCGGCGCAGGCGCCGCCGTCGCCGCAACGGCGAAAGCCAAGACCACCAACCCGACGCTGGCGCGGATGCATCCCCACATGGTCCGGATTCAAGCGCAAGCCACCACGTTTTGCAAGAACTTTTTCCTTAAGAATCCGACTTCTGCAAGGTGTTTGTCAGAAACAACCTGAGCGATGGGGCGGACTCGGCGGCGGACAATCGCGCCGTCCGTCCGGAACCCGCATGCCGCAGCTCGATCCGCAGATCCGGCGGCGGCAGCATGCCAGCGCCGCGCTGCGGCCATTCGATCAACGCCAGTGAAGCCGGCGCGTCGAGCGCATCGAGGCCCAGCCATTCCAGTTCGCCGGGGTCGGCGATGCGATACAGATCCAGGTGCCAGGCGGTGAGCGCAGGCAGTTCGTAGCGCTCGACCAGGCTGTAGGTGGGGCTCTTGATGCGTTCGCCGGCGCCCAGCGCGCGCAGCAGGGCACGCGCGAAGCTGGTCTTGCCGACGCCCAGCTCGCCCTGCAGATAGACCACGCCGCCGGCCGCCAGCGCCGGGGCCAGCCGGCGCGCCAGCTGCGCCGTCGCCTCCGCATCGGGCAGATCGATGTTCACCGGTTCACGCATCGGCGGCGCCGTTGAGCAGGGCGCGCAAGGGCGAGAACAGGTCCGCCGCGCACAGACCGCGTTCGCCGCCGGCGCGCGCGGCCGCGTCGCCGGCGCGGGCGTGCAGGCCGACGCCAAGGCAGGCTGCATCCCAGGGCGCCAGACCTTGCGCCAGCAGCGCCGCGATCACGCCGGTCAGCACGTCGCCCATGCCGCCCGCGGCCATGCCGGGATTGCCCCAGGGACACACCGCGACGCGGCCCGCAGGATCGGCGATCAGGCTGCCCGCGCCCTTGAGCACGACCACCGCGCCGCAGCGCGCGGCCAGCGCGCGCGCAGCGGCATAGCGATCGACTTGCACCGCTGCCGTGGTGATTCCGAGCAGACGCGAGGCCTCGCCGGGGTGCGGCGTCAGCACCGCGGGCATCGCCAGCGTGCGCGGCGCGCGCGCCAGCAGGTTGAGCGCATCGGCATCCACCACGACGGGCCGATCGCCGGCGAGCGCGGCGGCGAACAGGCTTTCGCCCCAGCCGCCCTGCCCCAGCCCCGGGCCCAGCGCCAGCACGCTGGCACGCGCGAGCGGCGATGCCAGCGCGTCGACGGTTTCGACCGCGTGCGCCATCAGTTCGGGGCGCGCGGCCAGCAGCGCGCCGACGTGCGCGGCGCGGGTGGCCACGCTGACCAGACCGGCGCCCGCGCGCAGGGCCGCTTCGCCGGCCAGCCGCGCCGCGCCGCCCATGCCGTGATCGCCGCCGATCACCAGCACGTGGCCGAAGGCGCCCTTGTGTGCCGCGCGATCGCGCGGCGGCAGTGCAGCGGCAGCGAGCAGCACGGCATCCGGCATCTGCGAAACATGCAGCGCCGGCGGCAGATCCAGCGGCGCCAGCGTGAACACGCCCGCATGCTCCGCCGCCCGCCCGGTGAACAGTCCGCGCTTCCAGCCGACGAAACACACCGTTGCGGCAGCGCGCACGGCCGCGCCCCGCGGCATGCCGGTATCGGCATCGAGCCCGGACGGGATATCCAGCGCCAGCACGCGCGGCGCGTGCGGCTGCAACGCGGCGATCCACGTCGCCGCCGTGCCGGTCGGCGCGCGGTTGAGACCGCTGCCGTACAGCGCATCGACGTAGACATCCGCGGCGGGCAGCGGCATCGCGTCGGCATCCGCCTGCGCAACCGGCACGCCAGCCGCACGCGCGGTCTCGCGCGCCACCGCCGCGTCGCGGCCGGATTGAGCCGTCAACGCCAGCACACGGGCATCGAGACCGGCCGCACGCGCCTGCGCGGCGAGCAGGAAGCCGTCGCCGCCGTTGTTGCCCGGTCCGGCCAGCACGACGATGCGGCGCGCCTCGGGCCAGCGCGCGCGCAGCACCGCCAGCGCCGCGGCCGCGGCGCGACGCATCAGCTCGCTGCCGGCGATGCCGCCCGCGATCGCCGCCGCATCCAGCGCGCGCACCTGGGCGGCGGTGTACAGCGCGCGCGCGGGCTCGATTTCGCTCATGCCGCGATTATGGCAGCGCGACGCCGCGGGCCGCCTACAATGGCCGCGAGGCCCGCATGTCCGACACCCGCCCCGCCGTTGCCGCCCCCGACTACGTCGCGTTGCGCGGCGACATCGCGCGCTGGGCGTCCGATCTCGGCTTCGGCGCCGTCGGCATCGCCGGCATCGACCTGCCCGCCGACGAGGCGCATCTGCTGGACTGGCTGGCCCAGGGCCAGCACGGCGCGATGGCCTACATGGCGGCGCACGGCGTCAAGCGCAGCCGCCCCGATGAACTCGCGCCCGGCACGCTGCGGGTGATTTCGGTGCGCATGCACTACTGGCCGGAGCAGGCCACCGAGCCGTGGGCAGTGCTGGCCGACGGCCACCGCGCCTATGTCGCGCGCTACGCGCTGGGCCGCGACTATCACGGCCTGATGCGCAAGAGATCG
>JAJYMF010000352.1 GCA_021787175.1 Pseudomonadota bacterium
GCGCGCGGCGGCCGAACAGCGCGGGCAGAGCGTCGGCGGGCGCGAGCGCAAGCGCCTCAAGGAGGCCGTGCTGGAGGAGCTGCTGCCGCGCGCCTTTGCCCGGCCGTCGCGCCTAAGTGCCTATCTAGACAGGAAAAACGGCTGGGTGGTTCTGGATACCTCCAGTCGCAAGGCGGCCGAGCAGGCGCTGACCGCCCTGCGCCAGGCGCTGGAGAGCTTTCCCGCCTTGCCGCTGGCCCCCGAGCAGGCGCCGCGCCTGCTCATGACGGACTGGCTCAGTCGTGGCAAGCTGCCGGCGGGCCTCAGTCTGGGCGATGAATGCGAGCTTCGCGACCCGGCCAGTGCCCAGGGCGCGGTGGTCCGCTGCCGCCGGCAGGCGCTTGAAAGCGAAGAGGTCCGGGAGCATCTGAAATCAGGCAAGCAGGTGGCCCAGCTGGGCCTCGAATTCGACGGCCGGCTGGCGTTCGTCCTGGGCGAGGATCTGTGTCTGCGCAAGCTGCGGTTCCTGGACGTGGTGCAGGACGAGCTCGACAGCAGCGCGCGCGAGTCGGCCGCGGCGGAAGTGGATGCCCGCTTCGCACTGATGACCCTGGAGCTGGAGCGGCTGCTGGACAAGCTGGCGGAGTGGTTCGGATTGCCCCGTCCCGGCGCGGACTGACGCCGCCGCCGCGGGGCGCGGAGCGAGGCGATGCGCACGGGCGACGACGACAACTGGCTGGAACTGGCGACCGCGCGCGGCGGCACCATCCGCGTGCTCAAGCGCGCGCATCCGCGCGCACGCCGGCTGCGCCTGACCGTCACCGCGACCGGCGCGCGCCTGAGCTATCCGCACGGCACCCATCCGGCGCAGGTGTTCGCCTTTCTGCGCCAGCACGCCGACTGGCTGGAGCGCAAGCTCGACGAGCTGCATCTCGACGAGGCGCCGCCGCCGCTGGCCGTCGGCCAGCCGACGCTGATCCCGCTGCGCGGCGAGAGCGTGCGCCTGAGCTGGGCGCAGGGACCTTATCCGCGCATCGAGCCGCACGGCGACAGCCTGCGCGTGGTCCTGGCCGAGTCCGGCGCGCGCGGACGCCTGCGGGCGCAGGCGCTGCTCAGCGGCTATCTCGCCGCCGAACTGCGTCGCGACGTCGCCCGCTGGCTGGGTCCGTTCGTGGGCCGCCTCGGCGCGGCGCCGATGGCGCTGCGGGTGCGGCCGATGTCCAGCCTGTGGGGCAGCCTCGACGCGCGCGACCGCATCACCCTTGATCTGGCGTTGGCGCTGGCGCCGCCGCCGGCGCTGCGCTATGTGCTGGCGCACGAGCTGTGTCATCTCAAGGTGCGCAGCCATGCGCCGCGCTTCTGGGCATGGGTGCGCGAGCTGACCCCGGACTATCAGGACCAGCGCGACTGGCTGCGCGAGCACGGCGCCGCGCTCAAGGCCGAACTGGCGCGCTTGGGCGGCAGTGCGCGCAGGACGCCGGGCTGATCGGCTACAGTGGCCGCATGCGTTCCGCTTCCCTCGAGTGCCGCGAGCCGCCGTTCGCACTCGCACCCGATCCGCGCTTTGCCTGCCTGGGTGCGCAGGCGACGCGCCTGCTCGATGCCTGGTTGACGGCGCTGCCGCAGGGAACGGCGGGATTGCGGGTGGTGATCGGCGCGCTGGGCAGCGGCAAGAGCCTGCTGGCCGAGGTGCTGCTGACGCGGCTGCCCGCCACGGTGCGCGTGATCCGCCTGCGCCAGCCGCGCGTCGACGCGATGGCGCTGCTGGAAACCCTGGGCGCAGCGCTGGGCGCGGACACCACCGGCAACGCCGCGCTGCTCAGCGAACGTCTCGAACACGTGCTGGCTGCCGAGCGCGCACAGGGGCGCACCGCGCTGCTGCTGGTGGACGAGGCGCAGCAGCTGCCGGACGCCACGCTCGAACAGATCCGTCTGCTGGTCAATGCGCGCACCGCAGGCCAGCCCCTGCTGCAGGCGCTGCTGCTGGCGACGCCGGCGCTGCAGGCGCGGCTGGCGCGTACGGAGCTGCGCGCGTTCGCCGAGCGCATCGACGACCTCCAGCATCTGCAGCCGCTGGATGCGGATGACACCCGCGCCTACGTGCAGCACCGGCTGGCGGTCGCCGGCGGCTCGCCGCACCTGTTCTCGCGACTGGCGCTGCGCGCGCTGCACCAGGCCAGCGGCGGCCAGCCGCGGCTGATCAACCGCGTCGCCGAGCGCGCGCTCAAGCTGACTGCCGCCGCGGGCTATACGGTTGCCGACGAAAACATGGTGCGCCGCGCGGCGCGCGCCGTGCTGCCGGCGGCGCGGCGCGCGCGCTGGCTGCGCGCGGCGGCGCTGCTGGCGCTGCTGTTGATGCTGCTGGCGGCGGGCTGGACCTGGTGGCGGCTGCGTCCGGCGCCGATTGCCGGCACGGCGCCTGCGGCTTCCGTGCGTGCCAATCCGGTCGCCGACGCACTGGCGCTGCGGCAGGCCCTGACCACCGCGCAGGATACGCGCCTGCTGGCCTGGAGCACCCTGCTGGCACGTTGGCAGGTGACGTCGCAGGACACCTCGGTGGCCGCGGCGGCGCAGTGCGAGGCGCGCATCTTTCCGGGCTTTTTCTGCGTCAGCGGCAATGGCAACCTGGAGCAGCTGCAGCGCTTCAACCGGCCGCTGATTCTCGAGCTGCGGCTCGACGGCGCGACCAAGTACGCGGTGCTGCTGGGCGTGGGCGACGACCGTGTGACGCTGGACGTCGGCGGACGCGATTTCGTGATCACGCCGCTGGCGCTGGCGACGCTCTGGCATGGCCGCTTCTATGCCGGTTTTCGCGTGCCGGCGGCCACGCCGCTGTCACTGCGCCGCGGCGATCGCGGCGATGCGGTGGCGTGGCTGGCCAACACCCTGGCACGTGCGGACGGCGCGCCGCCCCCGGCCGATGCCGAAGCGTTCGATGCCGCGCTGGCGACCCGTGTCCGCGCGCTGCAGCGGCGCTTCGGCATCCGTGCCGACGGCGTGGTCGGCCCCGAAACCCTGTTCGCGCTCAGCGCGCTCGAGGCCGACGGACCGCATCTGGCACGCGCGACGCCCTGACCCATGTTCGTCCATATCGAATCGCGCCGTCGTGCCGGCCTGCGCTGGGTCACGCCGCTGCTGGTCGCGGCCTGCGTGGCCAGCTATCTCGCACTGGCGTTGACACCGCCGGTCGAGCGCCTGGCGGCGGTGATGCGCTGGGGCAGCATTCCGGCCGACCTGCTGCATCCGCTGCCGTCGCCGTGGGGCTTGGCGGCGGGGCTGGCGGCGCTGCGCCTGTTCAGCGCGCTGTTCATCCACGCCGACCTGCTGCACCTGGCCGGCAATCTGCTGTTTCTGATGATCTTCGGCCTGCCGGCGGAGCGCGCGCTGGGTTCGCCGCGTTTTCTGCTGCTGTTCCTGCTGGGCGGTGCGTTCGCCAACTTCGCCGGCGCGCTCAGCCTGCCGTCGGCGCACGGCCCGATCATCGGCTGCAGCGGTGCGGTGTCGGCGGTGGTCGGCGCCTACCTGGCATTGTTTCCGCGCGCGCGCCTGGGCCTGGTGCTGCCGCTGGGGGTATACCTCGAATTCGTGCGCGTGCCGGCGGCGCTGCTGATCGGTCTGTGGTTCCTGCTGCAGTTGCTGTTCACCTATGTCGGCCCGGGCTTCGGCGCCGTGGTGTGGTGGGCGCACATCGCCGGTTTCGTGTTCGGCATCCTGTTTGCGCTGGCCTCGCGCGATACCGTGGCGCGGCGTCTGCGCGACTGAGCGCCGCGCGCCGTACTCACATCGCCGCTTCGATCACGCCAGCGGCGGACGCGGCGGGCTCGGCGCCGAACACGTCCTTCCATGCGGCGTAGATCAGCGGTCCCTGGATCGCGTTGACCAGCGTGCCGAGCACGATGGCAAAAGCCATCTGGGCCAGGTTCGGCCCGATCAGACGCAGCGGCAGCAGGATGATCAGTCCGGCCAGCATGCCGAGTCCGATGAACACCAGCGCGAGCAGCACGCCGGTCAGCAGGAAGGCACCGAAGTTACGCGCACTGGCGCGAAAGCTGTCGGCGATCGCCGCGAACGGGCCGCGCCGGTCGAAGAGCACCCGCGGCGCCGCGAAGAAGGTCAGCATGGCCTGCAGCAGCAGCGTGACCAGCACCAGCAGCGTGAGCGCGGCCCAGTGCGCCTTGAGGAATCCCATGATCGCCAGCGGATTGGTCGACAGCGCCTGCAGCTGCTGCGCATCGCCGCCGACGCTGCCGGTCAGCAGCACCGCAACCGCGATCACCAGCAGCAGCACCAGGGCAACGCCCGGCAGGCACAGCGCGACCAGTGCGCCCAGCGGCGACTGGCCGTCGAAGGCCTGAAACAGCTGCCCCAGACGCGGCACGCGACCGTGGTCGGCCTCGCGCGCCGCATACATGACGCCGGCGGTCAGGGCGAAGCCGAGCAGCCAGGTCACCACCATGCCGAGCAGGGGAATCTGACCGATCAGTGCCTGGATCAGGCCCATGCCCAGAAACACCTGCGGATGCCGGCGCACGCAGGCAAACGCCGCAGAAATCCAGGCACTGGCACGATCGACGGTGACTTTGCGCATGGGCGTGAGGCATCCGGTGAGCCGCGGCGCTGCGGCCAGCGGATGCTAGCACTCGCGTCTGCCGGCTTGGCTCATACCCGTTCGCGATCGAGACACGAAGACCGCGTAGCCCGGATGCAGCGCAGCGGAATCCGGGAATCAGGCTGGGTACGGCCCCGGATTGCGCCTCTCGCGAGGCTCCATCCGGGCTGCCCGGCGCATTGATTGAATGCAACCGGGTATCAGGCAGCGCGGGCCTGGCGAGTGACGGCGGGCACGATGGCCGTTGCCGCGGCGCCCTGCAGCGCGGCGCGCACGAAGGCGCGCAGCAGCCGGCGTGCTTGCGGCGCGGGTCTCGTTGCGGCGAGCAGGGCATCGACGTCACGGCCCTCGCCACGCAGGACGTCGGCGCGGCGGCGGATATACGCCTGCATTGCGGCGACGCTGAACTCGGGATGGAACTGGGTGCTGATCGCGGTCTCGCCGTAGCGCAGAATCTGGTGCGCATCGTGTGCGGAGCGCGCCAGCACCTGCGCGCCGCGTGGCGGCTCGAGCACGCTCTGCTCGTGGGTGGTGTGTGCGGCGAAGCCGTCGCGCAGGCGCTGCAGCAGCGGATCGTGTGCCGCCCCGGGCAGCAGAGCGATCGCCTGGGTGCCGATCTCGCGGCCCTGCGGGTGGTAGTCGACGCGTCCGCCCAGCGCATGCGCGATCAGCTGGTGGCCGTAGCAGACGCCGAACAGCGGCAAGTCGACGTCCATCGCGTCGCGGATCCAGCCGGCGGTGCGTTCGCTCCACGGCAGACGCTCGCTGACCATCGCGCCCGAGCCGGTGATCACCGCGGCGGCGAGCATGCGCGGCGGCGGCAGCGCCTGCTCGTGATCCACGCGCACGGTCCGCACCTGCGTAGCCCGCAGGGCCATCGCGACGCGGAACCAGTGCGGGAAATCGCCCATGCGGGCACGCAGTTCGGCCGGCGCGGCGCCGGTCTGCACGATCAGGACGGGTTTCATGAGGCCGGCATGGTACGGCTTGCCGCGGCCGGCGCGTGAACGCGCGCTGATGACCGTGCGCTCATTCGCCCGCCGGCAGCACGCCGAGGACCTCGGCGACCGTGGTCACGCCGCGCGCCACCTGCGCCGCCGCCGAGTGGCGCAGCGGGCGCATGCCTGCAGCCAGCGCGGCGGCGGTGAAGGCGCCGCTGTCGAAAGCGGGTCCGATCATGCCGCGCAATGGCGCGCTCAGGCGCAGCATCTCGTAGATGCCGGTGCGGCCGAGGAAGCCGGTGTTGCGGCATTCGATGCAGCCGACCGCACCGAAGGCCCGCGCCGGCGGCGTCAGCGCCAGCCCGTGGGTCAGCGCGAGCCAGCCGTCGTGGTCCAGCGCGATCTCGCGCTTGCAGTGCGGGCACAGCGTGCGCACCAGGCGCTGCGCGACGACGCCGGTCAGCGTCGACTGGATCAGGTAGTGCGGCACGCCGAGGTCGAGCAGGCGCGTCACCGCGCTGGGCGCGTCGTTGGTGTGCAGGGTGGACAGCACCAGATGCCCGGTCAGCGAGGCCTGCACCGCCATCTCGGCGGTTTCGAGGTCGCGGATCTCGCCGACCATGATGATGTCGGGATCCTGGCGCAGCAGGGTGCGCACGCCGGCGGCAAAGTCGAGGTCGATCGCCGGCTGCACCTGCATCTGGTTGAACTCGGGGCTGACCATCTCGATCGGGTCCTCGACCGTGCACACGTTGAGCTCGGGCCGCGCCAGGTGCTTGAGCGTCGAGTACAGCGTGGTGGTCTTGCCCGAGCCGGTGGGACCGGTGACCAGCACGATGCCGTGCGGGCGCTCGACCAGCTGCCGCCACAGCGCTTCTTCGTCGGGCGCGAAGCCGAGCTGCGCGAACGCCTTGACCACGATGTCGGGATCGAAGATGCGCATCACCACCTTCTCGCCGAAGGCGGTGGGCATGGTCGACAGGCGCAGCTCGACCTCGCGGCCGCCAACCGAGCGCGTCTTGATGCGGCCGTCCTGCGGGCGGCGCTTTTCGGCGACGTCCATGCGGCCGAGGATCTTGATGCGCGCGGTCACCGCGCTCATCACCGGCGTCGGCAGCTCGAACACCTTGTGCATCACGCCGTCGATGCGAAAGCGCATCTGGCCCATCTCGCGGCGCGGCTCCAGATGGATGTCGGACGCGCGCTGCTCGAACGCGTACTGCAGCAGCCAGTCGACGATGTGCACCACGTGGCGGTCGTCGGCGCCGACCTCGCCGGCCTTGCCCAGCTCGAGCAGCTGCTCGAAGTTGAGCAGCGTGCTGCCGTCGCCCTCCCCTTTCGCGTCGCGCGCCAGCTGGATCGAGCGCTGCACGCCGTAGAACTCGCCCAGATAGCGGTTGATCTCGATCGGGTTGGCGACCACCCGGTGCACGTCGCGGCGCAGCATCTGCGCCAGATCCGTCGACCAGCGCGTCTCGAACGGCTCGGCGGTGGCGAAGGTCACCTCGCTCGCGGTCGCCTTGACCGGCAGCACGCGATGGCGCTGCGCCCAGGCGTGGCTGACCACCTGGGTGACCGCGGCGACGTCGATCTTCATCGGGTCGATCTTGAGATAGGACAGGCGCGCCTTGTCGGCCAGCCAGTGGGTCAGCACCTCGAGGCTGAGCGGACGCTCCGGCGTGCGCTGGTCGGCGACGCGCGCGTTGGCGATCAGCACCAGCGGGTGCAGTTCCAGCGCCTTCTTGCCGGCGCGCGAGCTGGTGCGCACGCGGCGCGCGTCCTCGACGCCCAGCAGCCCGTCCACCATCAGCGCCGCCAGCACTTCCTCCAGCTCGAGCCGGCCGCGCCGGCCCAGCGTGGCGATCGCAACGGGATTGCCTTCCACCGCCATGCTGCCTCCGGCATGCGCCGACGCGGCAGATCGCGGCCCGCGGCAGACGCGCAAAAACACGCCGCTATACTAGCGCGCCTGATTCGCGCGCCCTGCCGGCGCCAGGAAACGCCGCATGGCCGGACCCAGCTTCCAGGACGTGATCCAGACCCTGAACCGCTACTGGGGGAGCCAAGGCTGCGTGCTGGTGCAGCCGTTCGACACCGAGGTCGGCGCCGGCACGTTTCATCCGGCTACCTTCCTGCGCGCGCTGGGCCCCGAGCCGTGGGCCGCGGCCTACGTGCAGCCGTCGCGGCGGCCCACCGACGGCCGTTACGGCGACAACCCCAACCGCCTGCAGCATTACTACCAGTACCAGGTGGTGATCAAACCCAACCCCGACGACATCCTCGAGCGCTACCTCGGCTCGCTCAGGGCGCTGGGCATCGATCCGCTGGTGCACGACCTGCGCTTCGTCGAGGACAACTGGGAATCGCCGACGCTGGGCGCCTGGGGTCTGGGCTGGGAGGTCTGGCTCAACGGCATGGAGGTCACCCAGTTCACCTACTTCCAGCAGGCCGGCGGCCTCGAATGCAGGCCGGTGACGGGCGAGATCACCTACGGGCTGGAGCGCCTGGCGATGTACCTGCAGAACGTGGACAACGTCTACGACCTGGTGTGGACGGTGGCGCCGCACGGCACGGTGACCTATGGCGACGTGTTCCACCAGAACGAGGTCGAGCAGAGCGCCTACAACTTCGAGCACGCTGACGTGGCCGAATTGTTCCACCGCTTCGACGCTTGCGAAGCCGAAGCGCAAAAGCTCATTGCGCTGGGCCTGCCGCTGCCGGCCTACGAGCAGGTGTGCAAGGCCAGTCACGCCTTCAACCTGCTGGATGCGCGCCGCGCCATCGGCGTCAGCGAACGCCAGCGCACCATCCTGCGCGTGCGCACGCTGTCGCGCGGCGTG
>JAJYMF010000283.1 GCA_021787175.1 Pseudomonadota bacterium
GCACCATCAGCTGCACGCCGGCGGAGAGGAACACCTCCTCGTGGGCGAAACCGTGGTGCACGCGGTAGGCGATCGCGCGGTCGTTGTACAGCGAGGCGAAGACTTCCTTGACCTTGAGGATCACCGCATCCGCGCCGGTGACGTTGAGGAAGGTCTCCTGCTGACCGGCGAACGACGCGTCCGGAAGATCCTCGGCGGTGGCCGAGGAGCGCACCGCCACCGCCACCTCGCCACCGCCGGACTGCGCGCACAGCTGCGCATAGGCGTCGCGTACGGCGCGGTCGAACTCGGGCAGCAGCGGCGTCTCGATCAGCCAGCCGCGGATGTCCTGTCCGGCCGCCGTCAGTGCGGCCACGTCCTCGACGTCGACCGTGGCCAGGCGCTGCCGGATGCGCTCGGCCAGGCCGCTCTGGGCGATGAACTGCCGGAACGCATGCGCAGTCGTGGCGAAGCCGCCGGGCACCGACACGCCCAGGCCGGCGAGATGGCCGATCATCTCGCCCAGCGAGGCGTTCTTGCCGCCGACGCGGCCGAGATCGGACATGCGCAGTTCGTGCAGCCAAAGCACCAGGTCGTTCAAGGGGATCTCCGGTCGCGGCGGGCTGGAAAGCCCGCTATTGTCCGGCCCGCAGCGGAGCGAAACAAGCGCGCGTCGTGTCGCACGCGCGATGTCCTCACGTGATCAGGAGACGTCCATGCGGCGCACGGTGTTCTACGTTTCCGACTCCACCGGCATCACCGCCGAGACCATCGGCCACAGCATCCTGACCCAGTTCGACGGCGTCGATTTCGACACCCACCGCATCCCCTTCGTCGACAGCGCCGACAAGGCGCAGGCGGCGGCGCTGCGGATCAAGTCGGAATACGCGCGCTCGGGCCAGCGCCCGATCGTGGTCAACACCGTGGTCGAGCCGGCGCTGACCGAGCTGCTGGCCGGCAGCGGCGCCCTGATGCTGGACGTGTTCGCGCCCTTCATCGCGCCGCTGGAGTCCGAACTGGGCTCCAAGCGCCGGCCGGCGGTCAATCGCGCGCATGGTCTGGTCGATTTCGCCCGCTACGAGGCGCGCATCAACGCCACCAACTACGCGCTGACCCACGACGACGGCATCGACGTCAACTACGCCGAAGCCGACCTGATCCTGGTCGGCGTGTCGCGCTCGGGCAAGACGCCCACGTGTCTCTACATGGCGCTGCACTTCGGCGTCAGCGCCGGCAACTACCCGCTGACCGAGGACGACCTCGACAAGCTCGAACTGCCGGCGCGGCTGCGGCCCTACCGCGCGCGCCTGTTCGGGCTGACCATCGAGGCCGAGCGGCTGGCGCAGATCCGCGAGCAGCGTCGTCCGGGCAGCGCCTACGCCACGCTGGCGCAGTGCCGCAAGGAGCTGGCTCAGGCCGACAAGCTGTTCCGGCGCGAGAACATTCCGGTGCTCAACACCACGCACACCTCGATCGAGGAGATCGCCAGCAAGATCTTCGCCCAGTTCGGTATCGAGCGGCATCTGTTCTGAGCGGCGACCGGCCGGCGGCCGCGCCGATGCTGATGGCCGATAATCCGTCCGCCGATTGCACTCGAAGAGCGTTTTTCGACGCCCTGCTAAGCTCGGGCCATGCTGGCCGATCGCACAACCGCCGCCGCGCTGCTGCCTGGACGCTTCGAGCTGCTGATGGGGCTGTACGCGGAGAACTATCATCGCCTGGCGCGGCTGTTCGCGCCGCGGCAGCTGGCGGTGGGGCGTTACGTGTCCGACGTCGACGATGGTCTCGACGTGCATCTCGAGGTGCAGGCGCGGCATCCCTACACGATCGAGCTGGAGCTGACCTACGACCTGCGCGACGCCGACACCGGCCTGCGCGCGCCGTCGGCGCAGATCCGCATGTACACCGACGCGCACGTCGCCGAGGTGCTGCACTGCCACCCCGGGCGGCGACTGTGGCAGGTGCTGGGTCCGTTCCCGCCGCCGCGCACGGTGCTGCAGCACCGCATGCGCATGGCGAGTTTTCTCAGCCGCTGGCTGGAATATCTGGTCGAGCAGGGCCACTCGGCGGGGACGCTGGTGCGCGCCGTCGACGCCGCGGCGAACCCCTGAAGCACAAGGCCCGTTCGCGGCGGGGGCGGGCCTGAAACGAACAAGCCCGCTCGCGGCGGGCTTGTGGTGAATGGCGGAGCGGACGGGACTCGAACCCGCGACCTCCGGCGTGACAGGCCGGCATTCTAACCAACTGAACTACCGCTCCGCGCTTTGACTGCTCGTGTTGCCTTGTTCCTGCGCGCGGCATCCGCTGCCGCGTGACCACGTGGCGTCCCCACGGGGATTCGAACCCCGGTCGCCACCGTGAAAGGGTGATGTCCTAGGCCTCTAGACGATGGGGACTTGAAGGGTGGTGGAGCCAGCCGGGATCGAACCGGCGACCTCTACAATGCCATTGTAGCGCTCTCCCAGCTGAGCTATGGCCCCCACGCTGGAAGCCGAAAAGATTACGGGGGGTGCGCGGAGGCGTCAAGCTTTTTTGTTCGCCGGGCGCGATCGATGGGCACGTGAATCGCGGCTGCACGGCAGTTCGCGGGCGGCCCGCTGCCGTTTGCCAATCGTAAGGTGGTCCCGCACAATGGCTGCCCGCGCTCGCGCACGGCGTGCCGCGCGCGTTCGCCCATCCACATGAGGAATATCGAATGTCGAAGATTCTGCGTCCCACGCTGCTCGCGGCGGTGATGTCCGCGACGCTGGGCCTGACCGCGGTCGCGCATGCGGCCGAGCCGGCGCTGACCACCGAGAAGGCCAAGAACAGCTATGTCGTCGGCATGGATCTCGGCAACCAGTTGCCGCCGATCGTGCGCGAGGAGCTCGATCCCGCCATCGTGGCGCGCGCGCTGCAGACAGTGCTCGCCGGACAGAAGCCGGCGATGAGCGAAGCCGAAGCCAAGACCGTGCGCGAGGCCTTCATGGCCAAGCTGCAGGCCAAGGCCAAGGTCGAGCAGACCAAGATGGCGGCCAAGAACGAAGCCGACGGCGCGGCCTTCCTGGCCAAGAACAAGACCCGCCCCGGCGTGAAGACCCTGCCGGACGGCCTGCAGTACGAAGTGCTGCAGATGGGCACCGGCCCCAAGCCGACCGCCAACGAGACCGTGCAGGTCAACTACACCGGCACCTTCATCAACGGGCAGAAGTTCGACGCCTCCGCCGACCACGGCGGCCCGGCCTCGATTCCGCTGGGCAACGTCATTCCCGGCTTCCGCGAGGGCGTGATGCTGATGCCGGTGGGCAGCAAGTTCAAGCTGTTCATCCCCGGCAACCTGGCTTACGGCGCCACGCCGCCGCCGGGAACCCTGCCGCCCAACGCCACGCTGGTGTTCGACATCGAGTTGCTGAAGGCGATGCCGACTCCGGCCGAGCCGGCGGCGCCCGCCGGCAAGTAAGCCGGACGCACGTCGGAAGCGGGGCGCGGAGCGATCCGCGCCCCGTTTTCTTTTTGCACCTCGGCGCCGGCGTGCTGGCTGCTGTCATTGCCGCCGCCTAGAATCGACGGCCGCGATTCGCCGCGGGTCCACCTTTCGCATTCCGGAGCGTCCATGCGCGTCACCCTGTTCGGCACCGGTTACGTCGGCCTGGTCACCGGCGCCTGTCTCGCCGAGATGGGCAACGACGTGCTCTGCATCGATGTCGATGCGGCCAAGGTCGCGCGGCTCGAGCGCGGCGAGGTGCCGATCTTCGAGCCCGGCCTGGCGCCGCTGGTAGTGCGCAACCACGCTGCGGGAAGGCTGCGCTTCGGCACCGACGCCGCGGCCGGCGTGGCCCACGGCGAACTGCTGTTCATCGCCGTCGGCACGCCACCGGACGAGGACGGCAGCGCGGACCTCAGCCACGTGCTGGACGTGGCGCGCAGCATCGGCCGCCATCTCGACCGCTACGTAGTGGTCGTCAACAAGTCGACCGTGCCGGTGGGCACGGCCGATCGCGTGCGCGCCGCCATCGACGAGGAATTGACCTCGCGCGACGCACGCGTCGCATTCGACGTCGCCTCCAATCCCGAATTCCTCAAGGAGGGCGATGCGGTCAACGACTGCCTGCGCCCCGACCGCATCATCGTCGGCAGCGACAGCGCGCGTGCCATCGCGCTGCTGAAGGCGCTCTACGCGCCGTTCAACCGCAACCACGAGCGCATCGTGCTGATGGACGCGCGTTCGGCCGAACTGACCAAGTACGCCGCCAACGCGATGCTGGCGACCAAGATCAGCTTCATGAACGAGATCGCCAACATCGCCGAGCAGGTGGGTGCCGACGTCGAACTGGTGCGCCAGGGCATCGGCGCCGATCCGCGCATCGGCTACCACTTCATCTATCCCGGCGCCGGCTACGGCGGTTCGTGCTTTCCCAAGGACGTGCAGGCGCTGGAACGCAGCGCGCAGGCGCACGGTTATCCGGCGCGCCTGCTGGCCGCGGTCGAGGCGGTCAATGCCGACCAGAAGGGCAGGCTGTTCGCGCTGATTTCGCGGCATTTCGGTGGCGCGCTGCGCGGGCGGACGATCGCGGTGTGGGGGCTGGCCTTCAAGCCCAACACCGACGATCTGCGCGAAGCGCCCAGCCGCCGCCTGCTCGAGCAGCTGTGGGCGGCCGGTGCGCGCGTGCGCGCCTTCGATCCCGAGGCGATGGATGCGGCGCGGCAGCTCTACGGCGCGCGCGCCGATCTCGAACTCTGCGCCGACCCGCACGCGGCCCTGGCCGGTGCCGACGCGCTGGCCCTGGTCACCGAGTGGAAAATCTTCCGCAGCCCCGACTTCGCGCGCGTGCGCGTCCAGCTGCGCGAGCCGGTGGTGTTCGACGGCCGCAACGTCTGGGAGCCGGCGGTGGTCGAAGCAGCCGGGTTGGCCTACTACGGCATCGGCCGCGGCCGGTCGCTGGCGCGGAGCTGAGCATGGACGCGCTGGATCGCCTCGCCGAGCTGGAAGTTCGCATGACCTTTCTGGACGAGGCCGTGGGCGGACTGCTGCGCGCCGACGCCGAGCGCAGCGTGCGGCTGGATCTGCTCGAGCGCGCCGTACGCGAGTTGCGCAGCGAACTGGCGGCGGTGCGCGTTGCACTCGGTGCCGACACCCACCTCGAACCGCCGCCGCCACATTACTGAGAACCGGGCATGAGCGAATCCCTGCGTGATCAGCTGCTGAAGAGCGGGTTGGTCCAGACCCGGCGCGACGACAAGCCGCGCGACAGCCGATCGCGGGAAGGCCCATCGCGTGACGTTCAGTCGCGTCAGGACCGGCCGCGCGACGACAAGCCGCGCGAGCAGCGCCCTGCGCGGCAAGGCGAGCCGACATCCAGCTCTGCCCGCCGCAAGACCGCCCCGCGTGCGGCGTCGGCCGAGATCGACCTGGCCAAGGCCTACGCCCTGCGCGCCCAGCAGGAGCGCGACGAGCGCGCGCGCGCCGAACGCGAGGCTGCCGCCAAGGCGCAGGAACGCAAGGCGCAGCGACAGAAGCTGCATGCGCTGCTCGAGGGCCGGGCGCTCAATCGCGCGGACGCCGAGCACGCACGGCATTTCGAATACGGCGGCAAGATTCGTCGCGTCTACGTCAGCGCCGAGCAGCTGCGTGAGGTCAACGACGGCGCGCTGGGCGTGGTCCAGTGCGAGGGCCGCTATCTGCTGGTGCCGCGCGCGCTGGCCGAGGAAGTGCTCGGCTTCGCGCCGGCGGCGGTGGCGCTGCTGGCCGAGCCGGGCAGCGCCGCGGACGACGTGGCGATCGAACCGGTCGCCTAGGGAAGGTCTGAACAAGTTCAGACCTTCCTCAAGCCATGGATGGCTTGTCGCGCATCGAGCACGCAAGTGCTTGATGCGGCGTAGCCGAGTCCGGACCTGCGCCGGACTCGGCGCCCTCTGACAAGTCCAGGATGGACTTGTTCAGAGGTTCCTTAGCGCTCTCTTCATGGCCGGCGCGCATAATCGGGCTCATCTGTCTGCGGAGTGCGGGCCATGCGCGAAGTCATCCTGCTGCGTCACGCCGAAGCGCTGCCGACCCCGGTCGGCAAGCCCGACATCGAGCGCCAGCTCAGTCCGCACGGCGAGGCGCAGGCGCGCGCCGCCGCCGCCTGGCTGACCGCCGCCGACGCCCATCCGGACTGCGTGTTGTGCTCGCCGGCGCTGCGCACGCGCCAGACCGCCGCGCTGGTGCTGGGCGCGCGCGCCGACATCGCGATGCAGCTGGAGCCGGCGATCTACGAGGCCACGCCGGCCGAGCTGATCGACCTGCTGGCCGAGCACGCCGACGCCGCCTGCGTGCTGCTGGTCGGCCACAATCCCGGACTCGAGCGCCTGCTGGCGCTGCTGACCGAGGGCCGCAGCGACGAGCCGCGCGGACTGCCGTCGGCGGCGATCGCGCGGCTGGCGGTGACGCAACTGGAACCCGGCGGCGCCCGCCTCAGTGCCTACTGGTCGCCATGAGGGCAGCGCTGCCGGCGGTCCTGCTCGCCGCCGTCCTCGCTGCACACGCACTCCCGCTCGCCGCCGAAACCCTGACGGTCGATCCCGCGCGTTCGCATGCCGAATTCGGCGTCCGCGTGCTGTGGTTCGGCAAGATCGTCGGCCGGCTCGACGATCTGCAGGGCACGCTGGATCTCGATCGCCGCGGCGGCGTGGCCACGGTGGATGTGCACGTCGCGACCGCCGCGGTGCGGATGGACGATCGCCGATACGCCGACTGGGCGCGCGGGCCGGACTTTTTCGATGCCGCGCGGCATCCGCAGATCCGCTTCGTCTCGCAGCCGTTCCCGCTCGACCGGCCGCAGCAGGGCGGTGCCCTCGAAGGCATCCTGACGCTGCGCGGCATCAGCCGGCCGGTGCGCTTCGAACTGCTGCCGCAACCCTGCCTTGCGGCGACGCTGGATCTCGCCGCCGCGGCGACGGTGCGCCCGCCCGCCGACGCGAGCAGCGCGCCGGCCGCTGCCGCAACCGCCGCGGCGGGCGTGCCTGCAGGGGCCGCAACCGCCGCGCCGGCGCAAACCACGTCGCTGGCAGCCGCCGCGACAGCCGCGGCCGGCTCGACACTCGCGCCGCCGTGCCGGGCGCTGGCGCGCGGCAGCATCGAGCGCAGCCGCTTCGGCATGACCGCACATCGTTTCATCGTGGCCGATCGCGTCGAACTGGGCCTGGTGCTGAGCCTGCGGCCGGCGTCCTGATTGCCTCTATCATCGGCGCATGCGCGCTTTCGCCTCGCGGTTGCGCCTCGCCGCCGCCCTGTTCCTGCTGCCCGCGGTCGCCGGCTGCGCGCTGTCGCGTGCCGAGGTGCGCCAGGCCGATCGCATCGTCACCGCCAGCCAGCAGCGCAACGCCGATCCGGCCTGTGACCGAGCCGACCGCTGCGCGGCGCCCTCGGCATTGCTGGCGCTGGGCCGCGAAGCCGACGTCGCCTCCACGCCGCAGGCGCCGCAGCACCGGGTGATCCTGCTCGACCGTGGCGAGGACGCACTCGCCGCGCGCCTGAATCTGATCGCCGCCGCGCACCGCAGCGTCGACGTGCAGACCTACATCTGGGCACGCGACGACGTCGGCAATCTGATGCTGGACGAGCTGCTCAAGGCCGCGCGCCGCGGCGTGCAGGTGCGCATCCTGGCCGACCAGCTGTTCTCGTTCGAGAACGTGGGCGTGCTGGCGGCGCTGGCACGCTCCAGCCCCAACCTGCAGATCCGCCTGTACAACCCCACCTTCAACGAGGCGACAACGCAGCCGCTGCAGTTCGCCGCCGGCATCCTCTGCTGTTTTTTCAAAATCAACCAGCGCATGCATGACAAGCTGCTGCTGGTGGACGGTGCCGTCGGCATCGCCGGCGGACGCAACTATCAGGACCACTATTTCGGCTGGGACCCCGACTTCGACTACATCGACCGTGACGTACTGGTCGCCGGACCGGCAACGCGGCAGATGCAGGCCAGCTTCGATGCCTTCTGGAATCAGTCGCGAACGGTGCCGCTGATCCGGCTTCGCGACGTCAACCGCAAGCTGCGCGAAGAGGGCGACGCCGCGACGGGCTGGGTGCCGCCGCCGTGGACCGACGCCGATCGCGTCACCCACGTCGAGGGCGACGCCGCGAACGCGCAGTGGATCGCTGCGCATCTGCTGGCGCGGGTCTTCCATGTCGGCCGCGTCGATTACTACTCCGACCTGCCGCAGAAGACCGATGACCCCGGAAGCCACGGCGCCGAAACCCTGACCAGGCACCTGATGGGCATGGTCGGTGACGCGCGCCACACGCTGGTGATGCAGACGCCCTATCTGGTGCTCAGCGACAGGGCATTCGATCTGCTGGAACGGCTGCATCGGGCACAACCCGGCCTGCGCATCGTGGTCTCCACCAACT
>JAJYMF010000330.1 GCA_021787175.1 Pseudomonadota bacterium
ATCTACCTTCCAGCTGCCCTGCGGCGCGCGGCTGAGATCGGGCATCTCGATGATGTCGTTCTGCACGCGGCCGAGGTTCTCGCGGTAGAGCTGGCCGGCGTTGGCCTCGACCAGGGTGCTTTCCTTGCCGCTGCCGTCGTCGTAGGGCCCGACCAGCGTGGTCGGAATCGGCTTGCCGTTGACGAAGACCTGCTCGTTCCTGACGGTCACGGTGTCGCCGGGCAGGCCGATCACGCGCTTGATGTAGTCCTGCTTGGGATCGAGCGGAAAGCGGAACACCACCACGTCGCCGCGCCGGGGCTCGCCGGTATCGAGGATCTTGGTGTTGAAGGCCGGCAGGCGCAGGCCGTAGGCGAACTTGTTGACCAGGATGAAATCGCCCACGCGCAGCGTCGGCATCATCGAGCCGGACGGGATGCGAAAGGGCTCGGCGATGAACGAGCGGAAAATCAGCACCGCCAGGATCACCGGAAACAGCGAGCGCGAGTAGTCGACCAGGGTCGGCTCCTGCGGCTTCTCGCCGACGGCGGCGGCGCGCACCACTCGCGCCTTGCGGAAGAACAGCGCGTCCACCGCCCAGATCACGCCGGTAAACACGGTCAGGGCCAGCAGCACCGCGGCAAAATCGAATTCCATGTTCACTCCCATGCGGCCGCGGCGGGCCGGGTCACTTGGCGTCCATCTTCAGCACGGCGAGGAAGGCTTCCTGCGGAATCTCCACGCGGCCGACCTGCTTCATGCGCTTCTTGCCTTCCTTCTGCTTTTCCAGAAGCTTCTTCTTGCGGCTGACGTCGCCACCGTAGCACTTGGCCAGCACGTTCTTGCGCAGCGCCTTGACCGTCGAGCGTGCGATCACCTGCGCGCCGACGGCGGCCTGGATGGCGACGTCGAACATCTGCCGCGGAATCAGGTCCTTCATGCGCTCGACCAGCTCGCGGCCGCGGCGGTCGGCGGCGGTGCGGTGCATGATCAGGCTGAGCGCGTCGACGCGGTCGCCGTTGATCAGCACGTCGGTGCGCACGAACGGCCCGGCCTGGAAGCGCTCGAAGTGGTAGTCCATCGAGGCGTAGCCGCGGCTGACCGACTTCAGCCTGTCGAAGAAGTCCAGCACCACTTCGGCCAGCGGCAGCTCGTAGCTGATCTGCACCTGGGTGGCCAGGTAGTGGATCGAGCGCTGCACGCCGCGCTTTTCCTCGCACAGCGTGATCACGTTGCCGACGTAGTCCGGCGGCGTGAGGATGGTGGCGACGATGATCGGCTCGCGGATCTCGGCGATGTTCTGCACCGGCGGCAGCTTGGCCGGATTGTCCAGCTTCAGCACGCGGCCGTCGGTCAGCAGCACCTCGTAGATCACCGTCGGCGCGGTGGTCACCAGGTTGAGGTCGTACTCGCGCTCCAGGCGCTCCTGCACGATCTCCATGTGCAGCAGGCCGAGGAAACCGCAGCGGAAGCCGAAGCCCATCGCTTCGGAGGATTCCGGCTCGAAGAACAGCGCGGCGTCGTTCAGTCGCAGCTTGTCGAGCGCCTCGCGCAGGGCCGGATAGTCCTCGGCAGCCACCGGAAACAGGCCGGCGAAGACGCGCGGCTGCATCTGCTGGAAACCCGGCAGCGCATGCGCGGCCGGGCTGGCGGCGAGCGTCAGGGTGTCGCCCACCGGCGCGCCGTGCACGTCCTTGATCGAGGCGGTGACCCAGCCCACCTCGCCTGCGCCGAGCCGGTCCTTGACCTTGCGCTTGGGCGTGAACACGCCGACCGATTCGACTTCGTGCGCGCGTCCGGTGGACATCACCAGCAGCTTGTCGCGCGGCTTGATCTCGCCCTGCATCACGCGCACCAGTGAGACGACGCCGAGGTAGTTGTCGAACCAGGAGTCGATGATCAGCGCCTGCAGGCGATCGGTATCGCGCGGGCGCGGCGGCGGGATGCGGGCGACGATCGCCTCCAGCACCTCGATCACGTTCTGCCCGGTCTTGGCGCTGATCGCTATGGCGTCTTCGGCGTCGATGCCGATCACCGCCTCGATCTCGGCCTTGGCGCGCTCGATGTCGGCGGTCGGCAGGTCGATCTTGTTCAGCACCGGCACCACGGTCAGGCCCTGCTCGACGGCGGTGTAGCAGTTGGCCACCGACTGCGCCTCGACGCCCTGCGCGGCGTCCACCACCAGCAGCGCGCCCTCGCAGGCGGCCAGCGAGCGGCTGACCTCGTAGCTGAAGTCGACGTGGCCGGGGGTGTCGATGAAATTGAGCATGTAGGTGCGGCCGTCGCGCGCCGTGTACGGCAGCGACACCGACTGCGCCTTGATGGTGATGCCGCGCTCGCGCTCGATCGGGTTCGAGTCCAGCACCTGCGCCTCCATTTCGCGCGCCTCGAGTCCGCCGCAGAGCTGGATGATGCGGTCGGCGAGCGTGGACTTGCCGTGGTCGATGTGGGCGATGATGGAGAAGTTGCGGATGTGATCCATGGCCAACGCGCAGGGGCAACGGCAATGCGCGGTCCGCATGGCCGCGCGCCGCCCGGAGGCGGCGCGAGCCGCGGATTATGGCAGAAGCCGGGGTCCGACGCGGCGACCCCGGCCATCGGCGATCAGCCCTGCTTGGGCACCGGAATGGCGACGAACTGGGTGATCTTGTCGCGACGCACCAGCAGCATCACGTCATCGCCCGGCTTGTAGCCCCGCAGCGCCTGGTCGAAGGCCTTGGCGCTGCCCACCGAACGCTGCCCGACCATCAGGATCACGTCGCCCGGCTGCAGGCCGGCCTGCATCGCCGCCTGGCTCAGCACGCTGGTGATCAGCACGCCCTCGTCGCTCTTCAGCCCGAGCTGCTGGCGCTGCTTGGGCGTGATGTTCTCCACCACCAGGCCGAGGTCGTTGCCGGATTCGGCGCGGCTCTGCACCGCGGCCAGATCGGCGGCGTTGCGCGGCGCGGCCTCGATCTTGACGTCGAGCGTCAGCGGCTTGCCGTCGCGCAGCACGCTCAGCTTGACGGTGCTGCCGATCGGCGCCAGGCCGACCATCGGCGGCAGGTCCGAGCTGGTGTAAACCGGCTGGCCGTTGAAGGCGGTGATCAGGTCGCCCACATGCACGCCGGCCTTTTCCGCCGGGCTGCCGGGCTCGATCGTGGTCACCAGCGCGCCGCTCTCGCTGCCGAGCTTCATGCTCTTGGCAAGATTCTGGCTGAGCGCCTGTACCACCACGCCGATCATGCCGCGGGTGACGTAGCCCTTGGTCTTGAGCTGCTGGACGGCATTCATGGCGACGTTGATCGGGATCGCGAACGACAGGCCCATGTAGCCGCCGCTGTTGGAGAAGATCTGCGAGTTGATGCCGACCACCTGGCCGTCCAGATTGAACAGCGGCCCGCCGGAATTGCCGCGGTTGATCGGCACGTCGGTCTGGATGAACGGCACGTAGGGTTGGTCGTTCATGGGAGCGAGGCTGCGGCCGACCGCGCTGACGATGCCGGCGGTGACGGTGTGGCTGAGGCCGTAGGGCGAGCCGATCGCCACGACCCACTGCCCGGCCTTGAGCGTGTTGGAGTCGCCGATGCTGACCGTGGGCAGGTTTCGGGCGTCGATCTTCAGCAACGCGATGTCGTAGGAAGGATCGGCGCCGACCACCTTGGCGGTGTAGTCGCGGCGATCGGACAGCTTGACCGTGACCTTGCTGGCATGGGCGACGACGTGGTTGTTGGTGAGAATGTAGCCGTCGCTGGAGATGATGAAGCCCGAGCCCAGCGACATCTCCTCGCCGGCGCCGGGCTGCTGCGGCATCGGGATGCCGAAGAAGCGGAAGAACTCCGGCGGCATGCCCTGCGCACCGGCCGGCAGCGACCCGCCGGGCTGGGTGATCACCGCCTGTACATTGACCACCGCGGGGCCGTTCTTTTCGACGATGCCGGTGAAATCCGGCAGCGACGCGGCGACCGCGGTACCGGCGGTCACCAGCAGCAGCGCGGCCACGGCCGTCCAGCGCCTCCAGGTTTTGCTCATCACGGGATTACCTCCAGCTGCAAGGGTTGGGGGAAGCGGCGCGCGCGGCGCCTGCGTGGCCTTCGATGCCAGCGAAGGCCGCGAAGTTCAAGTGCCGGTGGGCATCCGTTCAGGCCGACGCCGCGCGGGCGCGCGGCCGGAACTTGAGCAGCCATCGTCGCGAGCGGCACGCGCAGCCGATGGATCCGCAAGTTCTCAGTGCCCGGCCGTCAGCGCCACCGAATCGGCGATCCGCTGCACCGTCGGCACCGGCACGTCGCCGAGCACGGTGACGCGCTCGCCGTCGTGGGATTCGCTGACGAAGCTCAGCGCGCCGCGCACGCCAGCGCCCTGCGGCAGCTCCACCGGGCCGCGCTGGACGTAGACCGAGACGCTGGCAATGCCGTCGCTGAGCACCAGATGCTCGCTGCCGGGCGTGCCGTCGCCCACGCACACGCGCACATGAAATCCCGGCGGTGCGTTGGCCACGCGCCACAGCGCAGGCTGCGCGGGCAGACCCGGCGGCGCCGGCGGCGCGGCCGGCGCAGCGCCATCCAGCGCGGCGAGATCGGCCTGCGCGCCCACGCGCAGGGCGACGAAGCGGAATTCATCCGGCAGCGGCCGGCCGTCGAGCGTCAGCTGCACGCGTAGCGGCAGCCCCGTGGCGCGATCGAGCCACAGTCGGTAACCGTAGCGGTAGCCGTCGTGCGGCTGGATCGACAGCTGCGCGGTCGTCCGCGCGGCAACCCGGCCGCCGTCCTGCAGGGCGAGCGTGTAGCTGGGATGCAGCGCGGCCAGCGGCACGTCGGGTACCAGCGGCAGCAGGGTATGCAGGCGGCCGGGATCGAGCCGCAGCGGCGGCGCGCCGGCCAGCGTCCACTGCACGCGGCTGCCGCTGCGCTCGATCTGCAGCGCACGGCCGTCGAGGCTGGTCAGCAGATCGCGGTCGGGGCTGCCGGCGCGATGCTCGATCGCCAGCGTCTGCAGGTCGGCGCCCTGGCGCAGCACCAGAGTGCCGCTGTAGTCGAGCGCAACCAGCGCCTGGCGCATGCGCTGCCAGGCCACTGCGGCCAGCGGCTGCGCCGCTGCGGCCGCGCCGGAAAGACCCAGCAGCAGACCAGCCAGCGCGCCGCGCCGGGCGCGCATCAACGCTGCTCCGCGGCGCCTCCGCGCACCGGGGCCGGGCCCTGCGGCGGCGACATCAGCAGCACGTAAGGCACCAGGCCACCCGCCGCCGCCGCGTCGCCGGACTGGTAGTGGCGCAGGGTGTAGGCATCGAGCTGCGGCGAGTAGGCGGCGGTCTGCACGTCATCGATGGCCACCGGCGCCTGCGCGAACGTGGCGGCCGGCTGTACCGCAGCGGCGGGATCGTTGAGCCACGCCGGCGCCGGGGCCGGCGTGGCGGTCGCAGCCACATCGGGCTCGGAGCGCGGCAGCGGCTGCACCGTCAGAAGAGCAGCCACCGCCACCGCCGCGGCAATGGCGCCGCCGGCCGACCAGCGCAGCCAGCGCCCGCCGCCGCGCGCCGGCAGCAGCTCGCCGGCCAGCGCCCGGCTGACGCGGGCCGCGAAGCCGCGGCTGGCCAGGCGCGGCGCGCCGCCCTTGAGGCATTCGCGGGCGACATGCAATCGGGTCCACAGAGCGACGGCCTCGCGGTCGTGGCCGAGACGGCGCAGCAGGAAACCGGCCTGCTCGCGCGACAGCTCGCCGTCCATCAGCGCGGAAAGGTGTTCGCGGATCGTCGTGTCGCTCATGTTTGCAACCCTCAACTGTCCGTGATCAGCGGCCGCAGGCTGGTGTCGATCGCCTCGCGGGCACGGAAGATTCGCGAACGCACGGTACCGATCGGACAGTTCATCGCTTCGGCAATTTCCTCGTAACTCAGCCCGTCGACTTCGCGCAGCGTGATCGCGGTGCGCAAATCCTCTGGCAAGGCTTGGACCGTGGAAAACACGGTTTGTTCAATCTCCTGCCGCAGCAGTTCATGTTCGGGGGTGTCGCCATCGCGCAGGCTGTTGGCGCTCTCGGCGTAGAGGGCATCCTCGACCGCGACGTCCTCGGTCGGCGGCCGCCGGCCCAGCGAAACCAGGTGGTTCTTGGCGGTGTTGACGGCGATCTTGTACATCCAGGTGTAGAACTGGCTGTCGCCGCGAAACGAACCGATCGCCCGGTAGGCGCGGATGAACGCCTCCTGGGCGACGTCCTCGCACTCGCTCCAGTCCTGGATGTAACGGGAGATCAGGCCGATCACCCGATGCTGATACTTGCGCACCAGCAGGTCGAAGGCGCGCGAGTCGCCTTTCTGCACCCGCTCGACCAGCGCGCGATCGGTTTCTGGCTCGCCCATCCGGGCTGATCTCCCTCGCCGGCGACGGGTCGCCGTCAGTTCATCGGTTTACGGCGCACCTGTCGGGCGCGGAATCGCCGCCCCCGCGGCGCATATCGCCCTAGAGTAGCCGATGCGGCGTGCTGCCGAACCGCGCCGGTGCGCGCAGCGCTGCCGCGCGACGCGGACCGCGCGGGCGCGAAACGCACCCGCGCCTCAGCACTCCGGCACGGCGTTCAACTGCACGCGCGCCGCCAGCAATCGCTCGAACGCCTCGTGCGCCAGCGGCCGGCAGAACAGGTAGCCCTGCAGCTCCTCGCAGCCGAGCGCGCGCAGGAACTCGAACTGCTGCTCGGTCTCGACGCCTTCGGCGACCACGGCGCGGCCGAGGCTGTGCGCCATCGACACGGTCGCGCGCACGATCGCCTCGTCGTCGGGATCGACGCCGATGTGGCGCACGAAGCTCTGGTCGATCTTGATGCGGTCGGCGGGAAACCGGCGCAGATAGTCGAGCGAGGCCTGGCCGGTGCCGAAGTCATCGATGGCGATGCGGCAGCCGAGCGCGCGCAGTGCCTGCAGCGCCTCGGGCAGGCCGCCGGCGGATTTCAGGCTGACGCTCTCGGTGACTTCGAGTTCGAGCAGGCCGGGCTCGATGCCGCTTTCGGCCAGCACCGTGCGCACGCTGTCGACCAGCCCGGGATGGCGCAGTTGCAGCGCCGACAGATTGACGCCGACGCGCAGGCCCAGGCCGAAGCGGCGCTGCCAGCGCACCGCATCCTCGCAGGCGCGGCGCAGCACCCACTCGCCGATCGGCAGGATCAGGCCGGTCTCCTCGGCCAGCGGGATGAAGAACGCCGGACTGATCATGCCGAGCTCGGGATGCTCCCAGCGGATCAGCGCCTCCATGCCGACGATGTCCTCGCTGGCGGCGTCCACCTGCGGCTGATAGTGCAGACGCAGCTCGCCGTTGCGCTCGGCCTGGCGCAGGCGTCCCTCCAGCGCGACGCGCTGGCGGTGCGCCTCCTGCGGCATCGCCACATAGGCCTGCCAGGTATTGCGGCCCAGGCCCTTGGAGCTGTACATCGCCATGTCGGCATGCTGCAGCAGCTGCTCGGCGCTGGTGGCCTCGTCGGGGTACACGCTGAGCCCGATCGACGCCGTCACCGCGATCTCGCTGCCGTCGGGCAGCGCCAGCGGCGCTTCCATCAGCCGCACGATCTTGTCGGCGATGCGGTGGACGTCGTCGCGCTGCACGATCTGGCGCAGGATCACCGTGAACTCGTCGCCGGCGTAGCGGGCGACGGTGTCATAGGCGCGCACGCTGGCGCGCAGGCGCCGTCCGGCGGCCAGCAGCACCTGATCGCCGGTGGCGTGGCCGAGGGCGTCGTTGATGCTCTTGAAGCGGTCGAGATCGACGAACAGCACGGCGAAGCTCTCGCCGCTGCGCTCCGCCTCGAGCAGCACGTTGTGCAGGCGATCGTTGAACAGCAGCCGGTTGGGCAGGCCGGTGAGGGCGTCCTCGAGGCCGCGCGCACGGCCCTGCTCGCGGGCGCGGCGCAGGGCCAGCTCGGCGGCAAAGCGGCCCGCCGCCACGCGCAGGGTATCGGCCAGCAGCGCGTCGGCGCCGCGCGGCGTGCGCGCGCAGGCGAGCAGCGCGCCGAGGACGTTGCCGTGCGGATCGGCCAGCGGTAGGCAGGCGCAGGCCGCCGCCGCGGTCGCGGCGAGAAAACCGTCGGCCGCGGCCAGCTGGTGCGCGCCGTCGAGGTTCATCACCTCCTCGCCGGCCAGCGCCTGCGCCAGCGTCGCCTGCTGCGCGGGATCGGGCGCATCGGCCGGCGCCGGCCCGCGCTGCACGATCGCCAGCGGCAGCGCCGCGCCATCGGCAGCGGCGGCATAGACCGCCAGAAAATCTAGATCGAGGGCGTCGGCCAGCAG